>JAHLWE010000384.1 GCA_019058135.1 Promethearchaeota archaeon
CTTGATGTGGATAGGGATAACCTTGTGGAATATCATTCATAGCAATTGCCCAGCAACTGCTTTGGGGCAATTCATGGGAAACACCTTCCAATAGATCGCTGGTAAAAGTGGCAATACCGCATTGTCGTGGTATATAATTTCCAATAAACGCAATAGTTTGTAAATTTGAGTGATTGCTATTCTCGATATCCATAAAAAACCTCTAAATTTAACATAATAATCGGTAATAAATAATATTTCTTCCTTTTAATATAAAATTCTTGTAAGTACTAAGTTTTTTGATCCTTAATTATATTATCAAAAACGAAACATTTAAATCTCCTAGATAATTCGTAATTATCTGGGGATTTGACTCTTATTCTCAATTCTCTTGGTCAGTATTTGCGTGTTTTTCCTTTGGAAATTCCGACAAAATAAAGAACAATATATACACGTGATTAAGAGTCATGAAGTCCAATTACAAGAAAAAGACTTCGAACTACAAGAAAGAGAGGTCGCGTATAAAACACTGATCGAAGAACTGAAAGAGGAAAAAGCCTCAATCGAAGTGAAATATCTCAAGAAATTAAAGGCATCAGAAGCGAAGAAAAAGAACCTGTCAAGGTATAGGCGCAAGATGAAGGAACTCCGAAAGAAGACCATTGCCGAAGAAGCGGAGGAAATCATCGGTAAGGGGGATTCATTGTTGCCGCATTCTTGCGAAGGTCCCAAATCGTCCAATCTTGGAAAACCTAAAGGAAGTTGTGGAGGTGGTAGGAAGCGTCCCGAAAAGATTCACGAAGAAAGAGAGCTCTATGTCCACAAATGCTACCATTGTGGTGCAAATCTGGACGGTGTGGAGGAACACGAGGCTTACGATCGTATGGTGATCGAGTTGTTCAGGTATCAGGAGGACGAGAAGGATTACCTCACCTTGCGGTTAAAAAATGTGAAATTAATCGTCAAGCGCAAGAAGTGCCCGTACTGCAATAAGTGGGCTTATCCCCAACAAGGCTTGTTGGCAAATGCCCGTATCGGGCTTTCGCTGGTGAGTTTCGTGATGAGCAGGCGCATTCGCACGGGACTCCCTTATGAGGTCATCATTGACGAGCTTACAACCCATTTTGGACACAGATTTTCAATAACGGTGCCCGCCATAATCGATTGGTTCAAGAAATTTGATGAGGTTATTGAAGGTTTGTACGAACAATTGGAATCATTAGTAAAAAACTCGGCATTCGTTCACGTGGACGAGACGGGGCTTCCCATGAAAGGGGAAAATTGGTGGTTGTGGGTTGTGTGTTGTGCCAATTTCGTGCTTTACATCCAAAGCGATTCCCGGGGACACGAAAGCGTGAAAGACATCCTGGAAGGGTTTGAAGGGACCTTGATTGCGGATTTTTTCAGGGCGTATGACAAGTTTGAAGCTATCGCTCAACAAAAATGTTTTGCACACTTGCTCAGCTACATTATTGAGATCATCGTGAAATTGCAAAAAGAGAACGAGCACATCGAGAAGCGGTTAAAGGAACATGATGAGGCGGTCAAGGAAGAGTCGAATCCCGAAACAATACCAAAAAAAAGAGGACGCCCTCACAAGCAGGAACAACTGAGCGTGGAACAAGCGGAGACCTTGAAAGCGCGCTACGAGCAAAACGTCAAAAGCGTTAATCAAGCCGTTCGGTTGAGGGCATTTTTCAAGGCTTCTTTCAAACACACGGTTCTTGGCTGGAAAACGGACAAGTCCAAGCGGTTAACGGCTGAGGAAGCAGAAGAGAAGTTAAGGAAATTAGTTCACGAATTACGAGAAGAGAGCGTGGTCGAAGCGGACTTGGAAAGGCTCTTAAAGCGCTGTGAAAAGTACGAGAAGAAGTTATTCACGTACTTGAAATACGAGGGCATGCCGCCTGATAATAATCCCGCAGAACGCAACCTCCGCCCTTTCGTTGTCCAGCGGAAGCGTTCCGGCGGGTTTAAAAGCCCTGAAGTGATACGGCATTACGTTATTTACCTATCCTTATATATGACGTGCCGATTAAATAGTAAAAACTTCGATGAGCTGCTCGATTTGATCTTTAACGGTGAGGAGATAGATTTAGATTCCTTTTTCCTTTGTTAAGGCGCTTTTTTCTGCGTTTTTCTCGAATTTTCAAAATTTTTTTGGTTTTACATCAATAAATTTTGCTGAGTTCTGAGAAATTATTACCGTGTAATCAAAAAATTTTTTATCATTTCAATTGATCAAAAAACTTAGTACTTACAAATTCTTTAATAGAATGTTGAAATATTAAATATTTAAATATTCGTTTTAAGAATTCATTCTATTAATTTACATTAAAGTTCAAAATACAAATTAAAAATACTCTTTACTAATTTTTTAGCAGAATTTTCGTCAATATAATTATTGGAAAATCGCTATGCATTAAAAATATATTTAAATGAAAATAAAATTTTTTTTTACGAACATTATAATGATTACACTGAAAATTATGTCGTGAAATAAAAAAAATTATAAATCATAAAAGATTTCAATTATAATAGATATAAATGAAAGTCGATTTCCTTTCCACTAAAAATTGAATTAATTTACTAAAAAATTTATTAAATTAATTAATCTATATTCGAGATTCTATTAAATTTGCTTCTCTAACTGTATCTTTGTGAATTATTGTGATAGAGTTGGATCTTAAGAAGTGTAAATTTAAAGAATGACAATTAGATTCAAATTTATTTTGTTGAAAAGGTATTAGAACATCTAAGTTCATTAAAGATATTATGTGTCTCAATAAAGGAAGGAATAAAAAAAATGAGGTGAATGAAATGGTTAAATTTTGTGATGAATGTGGAGGAATGATGTTCACTTCCAGACATAATAACAAAAAAATTCTTAATTGCAATTCATGTAATGCAACTAAACCGTTAGATGACGATGTAATTAAAAAATATCAGTATATAATCAAAACTGAGCCCCTTAAGAATCAAAAACTTAAAGGATAATTTTGAATAGTGCTCTGCGTTAAATAGAAAGTTAATATATACAAGTAATGTTGATGATTAGGAGGTTAAAAAAATATGGTAAACGGCATTCAAAATGGTTTGATGGAAGCTCGTCCTTAAACTGTTGTTGCTCGAATCTTTTAAAAAATTAAAAGCTTAATTTTTAATTTTATGGTCCATTTGTCCCAGACCTTTTACAACTTAACTAGAAATATATATTTTATTATTATATGCGTTTTTTTTAGTAATATCATTTAAAGAGCAGGGACAGCTGGGACAAAAACTTTAAATTGCGATAGAAACGAATTAGAGTAAGTAGTATAGACCGCAAAGTTTAATTATAAAATATTGATAGATTTCATATAAGTTATAGTTTGTTTGGCAACATCTTCAAATGAAGGTTTCATTATTGTTTCCACTGAGGCAAAACCTTTATAATTATCTTTTTCAAAAACATTTAGAAATCTCCTAAAATTGAAGTGACCTGTGCCCGGAGCTCGGCGAGTATCATCTGATAAATGAAGATGGGAAACTTTTTTCGCAATAGAATCTAAATAATCCCAAATCGTTATAGGATCTTCTTCTAAATGGGTATGAAACGAATCAACCATAAGTTTGAGGTTCTCAGAACCAATTTCTTCGATCATTTC
>JAHLWE010000385.1 GCA_019058135.1 Promethearchaeota archaeon
CTTTGATCTTGAAAAAAAAGGATTGAGAGATGCCACCTCACATACAGATCCTAAAATAAAAAAAGTACCTTCAATTATTTATAATTTAATTGATAAAGCAAAAGAAGAAGCGTTACAGGGTCAATATGAATTAAATGAGATTGAATCTATTAATCTTGTAAAATCAAAGCAATGGTATTATACAAAATCAGGTAAATTAGCTTTAGCATGGCTCCTTGGTTTTTTTGATGGAGACGGACATTATGGAGGCGGAAGGAGTGCTTCTATAGCTTCATCTAGTAAAACATTTTTAGAAAGTGTCAAGAGAGTATTCTTATCTAAGAACTCTGTTAGAATATACGAAAAATCTAAGGCTCTAACACTAGGCCCAGATTTGTTTGATGCTATGATATGGAGTTATAATAAAAGTATGCCAAGAAAACGCCCTTTATCTAAACAAGGTAATAATTCAAACCATATTTTATTATAATTAAAAAGAGAAAAAAAAATATGTTTAATTTAAAACTATTTTACTTAAAGCCTTGACAAAAAGACACTACATTTATACCTAAATGTTCATAATAATAACCGCCTTCGAGTAATGCGAACCTTCTACCATTACATAATTTCAAAGAATATTCCTTCATCAATTGTCCAAGTGTATTATAATCATCTGTGGTTAATTTTCCACCCCAATCTAACTCATACTCATCAAAACCTGCACTTGCTGCAATTATATCTATATTTTTTAATGACTTAAAAGTTTCTTCTACTTCTTTAATGTAATTGATTCGCCCGCTGGATCTTGGATTTAAGATTTGGACTTTTGGATTTTGACCTATAATGGCAATATTTCCATTTCTGGTGCATTTCTGAATCAGAATGCATCTCCAGTGTGTAAATCAAAATCCAAGATGAAGGCATTCTCTATTTTATTCTCTGCCATCAGTTTTAATAATGCGATACTCATATTATTAAAAAAACAGAAACCCCAACATGAATCTGCAGATGCATGATGACCTGGAGGCCTAATCACACCAAATGCAGCTTCTTTATTATTATATGCAATTTCCGCAGTTTTGATAGCTCCACCAGCTGCTAAACTGGCTATATAATATAAATTTTTGTCACTCCTGATATGTTTTACATGTCTTTCAGTATGAGCTCTTAAAATATCTTCTTCACTTGCAGGTTCAGGTTTTATTATTTCATAATCTGTTTTTTCTTTTATTTCTTTAATAATCGGTGTAATTCTTCCAGAAGATGCAGCTGGATCAAAAGAGTATCCCGCGTAATTTACATAATCTTCATGATATATTATTTTCATTTTTATTCCCAACGATTTAATTTTATTTTTTTTTATATTTTAAATTTTTTAAGAATTTTAAATAATTACTTATTCGAATATTTATTATATTGTTTCTAAGGTTTTAAAAAATATTCTTAACTATGATAGATTCTCTAAAAAATGTAAGGCAACTGTATTTCCAATATAAAAATTTGCTAAAGCATGATAATTTAAAAAAATTATATTAAATCTTAACTTGATAAATTTCTTTAAAAAATTCAATTTGAGAAACTACTTCTGATATTATTAAATCTCTTTCTTCCTCCGTGATATTAAACAAATCAAATATTTGGGTATCAATCTACTTAAATAATTGATAAATTTCTTCATTTATTTTATTATCATTATTTTTTAAATATTGATTAATTTCATCCACATTTAAGATAATTTTATTTAAAACGTCCTCATTTGGTTTAAGAATAGGAAGATGTCTAATCATATATTGATTTAAATTGATTGTTGTATCTTTCTGATTATTAATCGCATAAATGCAATAAAATTGAATCAATGCTGAATTAAGAATTGCAGATAAGTATTTTAATTCATTCTCGTCCTCATGAAGTAAAGAATAAATCGAAGATGTAAAACATACATTATCTTCTGTATATAAGGTTTCAGGAATTATACTATTGTGTTTGATTAATAGTTTTGGATTTCTGTAATATTCATAATTATCTCCTTTTAAAATACTTGATGATATCTCCTCAATATTAAAGGATTTATTCTTTTCAAAATAATAATATCTCATATCTTCTTTAGCATCGATAAAAATACAGCTACCATCTAAATTATCACCAAGTTTCTTTTTTACTTCAATTAATCCTATATCTTCTTCGCCTCGAACCATTTTTGGAAAATCTTTTGTGTTTAGATAATTCAGATTTCCTGTTTCCTCGA
Source organism: Promethearchaeota archaeon (assembly GCA_019058135.1). Taxonomy (GTDB): domain Archaea; phylum Asgardarchaeota; class Lokiarchaeia; order Sigyniarchaeales; family SOKP01; genus 6H3-1. The sequence continues at coordinate 2,225 of JAHLWE010000385.1, forward strand.
TTTTATTTATTAAATCAAATATTTCAATTGATGGTTTTATTCTAATTCTATTTAATTGTAAAGTATCTTTAGTACATATAGGACATTTCTCATTGAATGTATAATAATAAAAACTAGCAATTCCATCATAATAACTACAATTTTGATTATTGCATATTTTTATTCGATCTACTTTATTAGATACATCTATATCTTCCTTCAAACCATATTCAATTCTTAATTTATTTTCAAACAAATCCTTTACCTTTATTATTTCAGAATATTTTGGATCTGTATGAAAAAAAGTAATTTGTACTTCATTTGTAGCCCCCTGAAATTGTCCAGAGCCTATATCAGTTATTTCATAGATTCCTACGTTTTTTAATAGAGTATTTCGAATATCTAAATATTTTTGCCTTAATAAATAAGATTTTGGTGTAAGAATTCCAGCATATTGAAAAGAAATTTCCTTTCGTGCAAGTTTATATAAAAAATTTATATATATATCTTCAGTTATTTTATCTTTTGTTTTTAAAATTTTTTTAGCTAATGGGTTTAAAATATTTCCATAAGGAGGATTTGCTATAATAATATTAAACCCTTTTGTATTAATAAAATCCGAGAATTCCATTGACCAATGAAAACATTTCAGATTTTTTAATTCTGATTCATTTATAAAAAATTTAATGCGAATTTCATTAATTAAATTTTCATTAATACAACTTACAATTTTTTTATAAATGTTTAGTGGATCTTGGGGTTTAAATTTATGATTATGTTCGGGTTGAAATACAATATTAGAGAGAGAAATGGAATTTTTTCTAAATATAACTCCTTTAATTTGTTTCCCAAAATCATCAAATTTAATCTGATTTTTAAGTTCATCGGTAAAAGCCAAATTATCATTTAATTTTATTAGAATTGACGCCACATAATTTAAATTTAAATCATAAAATTCTTTAGGTTTTACAATAAGTTCTTTACAAATTATTTTTTGCCTTTGATATTCTTTAAGTAATAATTTATCAAAATTTTTATTATAATTATTAGTTAATTCTATTATTTCAGATCGTAATTGATTTCTTTTTATTGCATCTCTTTCTTTATAATATTTTTTTATTTTTTTATTTCTTTCTAATAACATTTGGGATAATGACTCTTTCTTCTTTCCAGCCCATTCACTAATTGGGGTAAACTCAATTTTATACCCCGTTTTTTTATCTACAGTATTAATTTTTGCAATACCTTTTGTATAGCCAAATAGACTATTGCCCACTCTTATATTATAATCAATATTGGGTAATGGCTCTATTTCAATATTCAATGTATCTAAATTTGAGGGGGGTTGAACGATCCATAACCATAATCTTAATTCACATATTTCAACTGCGGATGAATTAATATCAACTCCATATAAATTATTTTGAACGATATAACTCTTTAAATCATATAAGTCTTTAAATGGTCGTTTATCTTTATCAATTAATTCTGTGGATTTATAGGGTAATTCATTTAATCCAATATTTTTAATAAAAAAGTTATAAATTTTTAAAATTAATTCCGCCATACTAACTAAAAACGCTCCTGAACCTACTGCTGGATCACATACTTTAAGATCTTTGAGAATTTTAATTGCATATTCAAAAATTTTGGTTTTTGTTTCAAGCGGATACATTTTTATTTGTTGAATCGTTTCTAGTTGCCATGGTAAAAGCTCTTTTAATCTCTGATTAATATTATCGAGAAGATATCTTTCCAGAGTATTTTTTGAGATATAATTAGTAATTATTGATCGAGTGTAATAAGTTCCAGTTTTTTTTCGATAATCTCCTATAGATTTTTCAAATATGTATCCTAGAATATTCGGGTTAATTGAATTATTATTATCAGTGTCCTCATCATTCAGATTTAAAGTAAAATTATATTTTTTTAAAAATTTCCAAATATCAATAATTGCTTCAGAATTTAATGAGATATTGGGATTATTTTCTTCAATTTCAGAAATTCTAAATAGGCCACCATTTAAATATGGTAAATCTTTAAATCTTTCCAATATGTCTATTCTCTTGCCATCATTATTAAAAACATTAAAAAATAAACTTCTTAAGCTATTAAAATAATTTCTTTTATGCTCTAAATCAAAAATTTCTTGTATAGGATCAAATTTTAATAATTTCCAATCTAATAAAATTTTTATAAACATTATTCTAAAGAATATAGTTCTAAAAAATATGATTTTCATCTGATTAAACTCTTGATTAGATGTATTAGTAGGTCTATTTAGCCCTTGAATTAAAATTGTCTTATTTTTTGAATCTAATAATTTTCTTAATTTATTACTAAATTCAGCATAGAAAGCTCTTGTTATTTTTTCTCCTTTTTCATCTTCTAAATAGATCCTTTCTTGCCCAATTGCTACATCACGGATAATTTCCAATATTTCACCAGGAGTTTTTTTGACTGGTATCATATTATTTGATTCTTTATCATAGATTAATAGATACCATTCATTAAAATTTGTAACAACTGCATTATAGTCTTGTTCTAGTCCAACACAAAAATGAAACCACTCGATAGCTTGTTCAATGCCTTCTTTATTTCCTAATTTAGTTAGATCTTTATTTAAACTTTCAATTTCAAAAAGTAATGATTTTCCTTCTCCTTTATTAATGATTCCAAAATCAGGGTACCGATTAAATGAACGCCCTCCAAATGGAGTTGCCATTATTCTAATCTGGGGTACGATTAAATCATCCATTACTCCCATTTTATAAAATAATTTTTTAATATAACTTTCAGTTATAGCTTCAGGTTTAGCACCTTGAGTTGAAGGTAACGGTTTTATATGATAAGAACTAAGAACCAATCGAGTTTCTGTTTTATAATGTGAAAAAAATAATTTTTCCTTTAATAGTTCGTCGTCAACAATGATTTTTATAAAATTGTTCTTTATTTGCTCATAAATATCTTGAAAATTCATCTTCACTATTTGTAATTAAATATTATTCATCTATAGAGAGAATTTTTTAAATTTATAATATTAACTGAAAACTATGATATTTAAATTATTTGCCGACTTAAATAGTAATTATCCCTTATAGAATAATGTCGGTGTAAATGATTACTCCAGCAATAGCAATTGATAACATGCTTGTTGTGCGAGTTGAGGAAAAATGGAACAAAAATTAATGTGCTTTGTTGTAGTAAAAATACGGGATTTTCCAATCATATCGGGGCGAGCGATTCTATAAGCTGTATTTATTTTGAGAAGAGTTAATATTAAGATCATAAATCGATGTTTTGAGACAATCTCAATACCTCGTACATTTGCACGCCTTGCGTGATAGACAACTATATTATGAGAAAATTGTCTTTCAATTTCGGTTCTAATTTTCATAAGCATAAGTATTTGCTCGTCTGTCCAATTTTTCGGAATATAATCTATCTAAAAATTTAATAGCAAAAATTTATAAATTTAAGGGAAATTATATAAAAACCCCGACAATATCCAAAATGAGATAATTAAAGTTTATATCGGAATAAAATTATAAAATTTCAAAAATTAAGTTAATTTCTTGTTTTAAAAAGATCCTCTATAAAAACTTTAAATAAAAATTTAAAGTATTTTATAAAAGTTAAAAATTTGAATTTTCAAATTATATAAAAAATAGGAGAGAAATTTACCCAAAAAAAATTGTAAATTAAACAAAAAAAATCTTACTTCTACCTAATTCTACTTAATAATTCAACTTAAAATTCTTATTCAATGGGACATTAAATCTTTTTGCATTCATTAATGTTTTTCTAATTTCTTTACCACCGCATTCTGAAGAATCTTTAAATTTACAAGTTTCGCAAAATTTTAATCCTTTCACTTGGATCCAAAAACATTCTTTATTACTTAGATTTAATTTTTTGATTATTATTTCTTTCATTTTTTTATTGTGTTTTTTAATAAAAAATTCTAGGAGTTCTCCAATAAAAAAATAAAATCTCATTTAATTAAGTAAATTTTTCAGAAGTAGTATGTAAATTTGATAATTTCAACGCTAAATTCTTTATTGAATTAACTGATCTGATTATTTACCAATTTTATTTTAAGAGATTTAAAGATTTATCAAATTTATTAGATATTTTTAATAATGCCTTAAAAAACTCAATTTATAAGATAAATAATCTAAAGAATATTTCAAGTCTTAAAAGAATAATAGAGAATGATAATATCTTCAAATCCACAAAAAACAAAATATATTTAAATCCTTGGATTCAAGTGATAATTAAGGTTTAAAGAAAAAAATAATTTGACTTTATCATTAAAAAAGGTGATAATAATAAATATCTCAAAATTTATTTCCGAGCATTTAATCAATAAAGAAGTTGATGTATATTGTAATCCAGAGTCTATTTTTTCTGGGAAGGCAATTGGGTGTGCAGATAATGTGTTGACTTTATTAGATAAGACTGCAACAATGACTTTTATAAATATTCCACACATAATTGCGATCTGGGAAAAAAAAAGAGAGAAAGGCGATAAATCGTAAATCGAAAGTAGAAATATTTTAATCTATTTTAAGATTAAATAGTTTTTTAGCATTTTTATAAAATATATCTCTATAAAAGTTTCTTGATAAATCGAGATCTAACAATCCTAACAAGGAATTTTCATAAGAATAAGGAATATTTGGGAAATCAGAACCAAAAAGAATACGATCTTGATAAGATAAGAGTACCTCTGGTTTTGGGCGTTTAATCTTTCTTTCGGGAAATATATTATCACGGATATAAATCATTGTAGTGTCCAAGTACATATTTTCATGTTTATCAAGTAATTTAATGAATTTATCATATTCGAATGCACCCATATGTGCAATGATGAGCTTCATATCTGGAAAATTATCCAGAAATTTTTGAAAATTTTTTATTCCTACATATTTATTTCTATATGGTGCTGTTCCTGCATGCCATGTGATAATTTTATTATATTTTTCAACAAATTTGTAGATTTTCTTCATTCTCGGGTCGTTTGGATAAAACTCTTGTACTAAAGGTTGAATTTTTATACCTTGAAAATTGTAAATACTAAATAATTTTTCTGTATATTCTTCACGATTTTCATCTTCTGGCCAAACAGTTCCAAAGGGTATTGTATTAAGATTTTTTTTCACAAATTCATTTGTCCATTCATTCATTTCTTCTGCGAGGTCCTTTTTATGTGCGTAATTAAGGGTTGTAAATGCTTTCACATGTTTTTTTTTTAAAATTTGGATTAATTCATCATTAGGTAATTTATAAAATATTGGCCACTTATGCTCTTCAAAAAAATTCCAAATAGATTTAAACATTTCTGGTGAAAAAAAATGAGTATGTGAATCAATATATTTAAAATCTTTTGGAGCGTATACCATTATTCAACTTGATAAGGAGTTAATATTATTAAAATATTTAGTTATATTTAGTTATATATTATTAAAGATGAGTGATTTAAACCAAAAAAAAGAATTTTATGATTATATTGGTAATAGTATAAAGTTTTTTAACGAAAAAATTGATGAGTTTAATTTTCCAATTAGAATGTTTACTCATTATGACGCCGATGGATTATGTTCTGGCGCGATCCTTTCCGTCATGTTATTTCGAGAAAAAATTCCCTATCACCTTACAATAAAAAAGCAATTAGATAGACAAAATATCCAAGAGATAGCAATATCTATTGAGAAATCTAATAATTTTGTGATTTTTTCTGATTTTGGAAGCGGACAATGTCAAGAAATCGAAAATAACATTAAAAAAGGCCAATATATGATTTTAGATCATCATTTGCCCCAAAAAATTGCCAATAAAGAAATGAAAAAAGAATTGAAAATTTTAAGAGAAAGACACTTTCCATATCATGTTAATCCATATTTTTTTGAAATAGATGGAAGTATAGATGTTTCAGCGGCAGGTATATGTTATCTTTTCTCGAAAATTATAAACTCTAATAATATTGATTTATCTCCTCTGGCAATAGTCGCAGCAACAGGTGATATACAAAATCAAGGACCCAATAGGACTTTTATAGGTTTAAATTCTGATATTTTAAACGATGCATTAAAAGAAAAAAAAATTGAAATGAAAACAGATTTAAATTTCTCAAGTTTCAAGCCATTAAATCAAGCCATTGCATATTCTAATGAGATTCAACTTCCAGGATTATCTCAACGCGAAGATGTCTCTTTAAAATTTCTCCAAAAAACAGGAGTTTTTGTTGAAAATGTTGATGGAGAGATAAAAACTCTGAATGATTTTAGTTGGGATGAGAAAAGAATTATTTCTTCAGCAATAGTTAAGTATGCTGTGGATTCCTGTGGATTGGATCCAGCAGAAATAACTAAAAAATTAATTATTAATAAATATCTTCTTTTAGATGAGATAAACTATCCGGAGCTGTCAGAAACAAGTGAATTCTCCCATCTTCTCAACTCCTGTGGGAGGACAGGAAATGCTTCCATGGGTATTGCCATCGCTATGGGGGATAAGGATAAGAGTATAGAAAAGGTTAGAAAAATTTTAAAAAATTACAAAAGTAAATTATCCAAAAGTATAGAGTGGGTATTGTCTGAAAAAAAGTTAAAGAGTATGGATTATATTCATTATTTTTATGGAGAAGATATAATACCGGAAGAAATTATTGGAACTATTTGTTCCATGTTAATAAATTCTCAATTAATAGATAGAACAAAGCCGATTCTTGGTTATGCAGATAAGATTGGTGAGGATTTCTATAAAGTTTCAGCCAGAACAACAATAGATTTAGTAAATGATGGTGTAAATCTTTCGCAAGTAATAAAGGAAGCAACAAGATTAATGAAACTTGAGGTTTTAGGTGGGGGTCATCCACCAGCTGCTGGCACTAAAATTAAAAAGGAATTAATTGATGAATTTTTACTAATATGTGATAAAATCATAAAGAAACAATTAAAACATAAAATTTCTTTTTAATCTCTTTTAGAATATCTTTTTTCTTTCAAGTTAAAGATAATTACTGAATTTTCGATTTTAATGATTAAGATATATATTTAGAAAAATAAGAAATATCGTGGCACATTATTCTTATATTCTTTGTATGATTCCCCGTATTGTTCTAATAATCTTCTTTCCTCACCCAAAATTCTAAAATGTGAAAATATTGCGTAAAATACAAAAGATATTATCGCAATTCCTGAACCTATAAGTATAGAGCTTCCAAGAGTTGCAAGATATAACATAAGCTGCTGAGGATTTCGTGATATCTTATATATTCCCGAGGTAATTGGTTTGTCAAGTAGAGCATTTTTAAAATTAAAAATTGCAATAATCATTCCTATAGTTCCTATTGAAAAAATAATTATGCCTATTATGAAATCAATTGATAAAAAATTTATTGGGGTAAAGATCATTAAAATTAAATTCAAAAGGGCAAAAATTTTTGAAACCTTCGCTAAAATTTTTTGTGACCTTGTCCAACCTTTCTCATCATAAAGCCTTGCAATTACTTCTCTAGGGCAAGATAAAATCAACAAACCAAAAATTAAGTAGGATATCACTACAAATATCCATCCATTAAGCCAGTCTAGTCTAAGTTCTGGAAATAATTCCATTTTATTCACTAATAAAGATATTTTATATTTTTTAGAAAGCTTTTAGCTTCAACTAATAAAATAAAAAGATTATATGATATTTAAATTTTTATTTATCAAATTTACCTTATTACTTAAATCTATAATGAAATACTAACAAAATAAAATAGAATATAATAAAACAAGAAGAATTTATCCTCATATAAAATTAAATAAAGCCTAAAAAAACATATTAAAAATAATTAATAGATTTTCTACTAACTATTTTTCCTTTGTTTTATTTCTAAAAAAAAATAAATGCTCAAAAAATTTCTCTTATTAAAAGAAATTATTCTCTTTATATATCTTTTAATTCTAGAGGAATGAACGGAATATGAAAGTCGTGGCAATAAATAGTAGCCCAAATATGGGTAAGGGTAGTACTGCTATGATTCTTACTCCCTTTCTTGAGGGAATGAAAGAAGCGGGAGCACAGATTGAATTATTTTACACAAAGAAGTTAGATATTAAACCGTGTCAGGGGGAATTTAACTGTTGGCTCAAAACACCAGGTAAATGTTTCCAACAGGATGATATGCAAATGCTTCTACCCAAGCTAGGTAGTTCAGATATCTGGGTATTTGCAACTCCTGTCCATTGTGATGGAGTCTCGGGATCGATGCTGAATTTGTGGGAAAGAATGATATCAGTAGCAAAACCATTCGTAGAGCTACGGAATGGACACTGCCGCCATCCTCTGCATGAGGGATTCAAACAAGGTAAGGTTGTGCTGGTTTCAACTTGCGGCCATTTCGAATTAGATAATTTCGACCCGATGCTTTTACATATTAAGGCATTTACCAAGAATTCCAATAGGGAATTTGCTGGGGCATTACTACGTCCCCATGGAGCTGGATTGAGGATTATGATGAAAATGGGCGTGCAAATGGATGATATCTTTAAAGCAGCAAAAGAAGCAGGTCGTCAACTCATTGTTGATGGTAGGATATCTCCGAATACCCTAAATGCAATCAGTCGCGAACTTATATCCCTAGAGATGTATTTAAAAGGCGTTAATAAGGCATATCAGCACATTTTTAATAGTTTGAGAGAAAAATAAAATAATAGATTTTGAAAACAATTATGTGGAAGTTAAAATTCTAGGATATAAAGCAAATATTTAAATTGTAAAAACATCTCCGATTTCTGGAGAAATGGCTGAATATTCTTTTTTATTGAGATTTTTTGCAAAAGTAGTGCAAGATTCAGCACTTCCATGGATGCAAAATATATTTTTTTCTGAATCCTCATTGAATTTTAAATTATCAACGAATTTTAATAAATCTAAACTTCCGGCGTGACTTGAAAAGTCAAAATTTTTAATGTCGCAAACAGCGTCAATACCGTTTGGGTCAGTTTTAGACTTAAAAAATAAATTGTCATCAAGTAAAATTCTTCCTGGAGTATTTTCAACTTGATATCCAACTGAATAAATAGCGGAATTTTGCTCGTTGATAATCGATCTCGCATAATTTCTAGCAGGACCTCCCTGTAACATTCCTGAGGGACTAATTATTATTCCGGGTGTAGTTTTTGCAATCTTTCTGTCTCTTTTTAATCGGGAATTTAAAATAAAGGTAGCATTATTTATAGCTCTTCGAAATTCTCTTGGATTTCTTAAAAATTCAGCGTAATCAAAATAGATCTCAGAGATTTTCCTTGCCATTCCATCTAGAAAAAGATTTCCATGATATCCATAATGATAAAGGACACTTAGAATCTCTTGAGATCTAGCTACACCAAAAGCGGGAACTAGCACACGTCCCTTATCCTCTACAATTATATTTACATTTTCAATAAATTTCTTTTCGATCTCATCTCTTGGTCGATGATCTCTTAAAGCATATGTTGATTCTATGATTAATGCATCTAATTCTGGAAAATCATGAACATCAATACTATTTACAAGTCTAGTTTTTTGTGTGTTAATATCCCCGGTGTATAAAATTTTTTTTCCATCAACTTCCACTAAAATAGAACAAGAACCGGGTACATGACCAGCATCTTTTAAAGTTATATAAAAATTATTTTCAATCCTCTGTCTTGTTCCATATTCAAGAAAATAACACGAAATACCCATTTTATTAAGTTCTTGATTTGAGTATTGTATTTTAAATTTAGAAATTTTAAGTGTATCGCGAATTAATACCTCAATTATCCTAAAAGTTAATTCATTCGTAAATAACGGAATCTGGCGATTTTTATATAAGCTTGGAAGGTTTCCTGAATGGTCAATATGACAGTGGGTTAATGCAATTGCCGATATTTCAATCCCATCAACACTTAAAGGTAAAACATTGCCATTTCCTTGTAACCGTATTCCGTAATCAAGGAGTAAGTAATTTCCTGTTTCTTCAGATTGAATTAATATACTAGATGCTCCAATTTCCCTACATCCCCCAAGAAACCTTATTTTAACCATTGTAGTATTATTCTCTTCCCATCCTTTATTATGGTAATATAAATGAAAAAAATTTATTGTAAGTGGTTGTTAACCAAATAACAAAAATCAAAAAGGTTTATGATTATAAATTAACAATACAATAAGAATTTAAACTTAAGTTAAAATTAGCAATGAAATGATGTTAAAATGAAATATTCAGAAGAAAATGTAGAAATTGGGATAATTGGTGGGACTGGTTCTGATTTAGAGCTTGAAGACGCCGAAGACGTAAAAGTTTATACTCCATATGGAATGTCATCTGATCTTATTTCGGTTGGCTTTTATAAAGGTAGAAAATTAGCATTTATACCAAGACATGGTCATGGTCATGTTATAACTCCACATAATCTTAATACAAGGGCGAATATTTGGGCATTAGCTAAAGAATTAGGTGTAAAGCGAATCATATCTCCGAGTGCAGTAGGTTCTTTAGTGAAGGAATACGACAAAGGAGATTTTGTAATAGTTGATCAGTACATAGACCGGACTAAAAAGAGGTTAGATACTTTTTATGAAGGCGGTCAGGTCTGCCATATGAGCCAAGCTGAACCATTTTGTCCCGAAATGAATGAAATTTTTTATAATGCGGGCAAAGAAATTCCGGGTTTAAATATTACATTGGGGGGTACTTATGTTTGTATCGAAGGACCAAGATTTTCCACTATTGCAGAATCACGTATGTTTCGAATTTGGGGTGGTGACGTGATTGGAATGACATGCTACCC
>JAHLWE010000386.1 GCA_019058135.1 Promethearchaeota archaeon
ATCTAAACCTTGAATTCGAATTTGTCGACGAATATAATCTTGTATATAATAATAAAACTCGTGCAAATGATAATTACCCCAGTTAAAAAACTCTTGAATTGCATCATGTAATTCTGCAAATGTAGAATAATTAGAAATTAATATACGGCGCCAAATGGGCGGGCTAATATATTTTATTGAAATCTTTAGTTGAAAAATTTGTTTAGGGATATTTCTCTTTCTAATAGTGGGCTTGGGTTCTAACTCAATATATTTTTTTTCTTTTTTGGAATATTTCAATGGAATAACATTTAATTGAATATCTTTATTCATATTCAAATAAATTGTAAAACCTTCTGATGAAGAATCAAGAATAAAAAAAGTAAATATTGGAATATTTTCTAAATTTCTTAGATCTTTAGCTATTTTATTTTTATTTAAATCAAATTCTTTCAAAACCAAATTCATAAATTTTTTTAATGTAATAGTTAAACTAGTGGTAAATATTATTTCTTGATTTGAATCTTTTCTAATAATTTTGACTTTTACATTTATTTCTTTTGAATTCATAAATTCAGTTAATTAGAGAATCTTCTTTAAAATTTTTATTAAATGGTAATTAAATCAAAATTATTCTATGAACAAAAAAATTATATCCCTATGTCGAGGAGTTCTATGATAATACGAAAACTATTAGTAAGGAATTATAAAAATTTGAATCCCGGCGTATCGGATTCATGCATCTGGACATGCGATGACATATGATTTAATTAAAGTGTTTTGAATATCTTTTTTTCTATACCTCTACAATGATTTCTTCATCTAAATATTTTTCTTCGTGAAATAAAGAACTAACAAACGGGGAGATCGGCGAAGTCTGCGTGGGAGGTCCTCAAGTGTTCAAGGGGTATTTTGGAAATGAGGAAGCCACGAAAGCGGTTCTATCCACCGAGGGAATTTTATACACGGGAGATTTGGGGTACATGGATGAGAAAGGCTTGCATCTCTCCGGTAGGAGAAAATTCATAATAAAACCAAAGGGATTTCAAGTATTTCCTCCCGAGGTGGAGGATTTCATCGCCGAAATGCCCGAGGTAGAATTTGTAGGAGTCATCGGCGCAGAGCATAAAATCTTTACCAATGGGATCGTTGCATATATCAAAGTTCATGAAGGGATGACCCTGATGGAAGAGAAGGTACTGGAACATTGCAAGGGGATGGCGGCATATAAGCGCCCCTCATTGGTCGTGTTCTTGGAGGAATTTCCTTTAAACCGCGTGGCAAAAACGGATTATTTAGCGTTGAAAGAACGCGTGGATAAGGATATCGAGGAAGCGAGAGCCAAGGGCGGCTGGGATACATAAAAAAATAAAAATAGACCCTTTTTACCATATAAAGGGTATTAACTTCTTCTTAGTTTTTTGAGCATACTCTTTATACCCTTCAAGTTCTTCATGAAGCATTTTATCTTCAAATACAATGCGAATAATTAAACCTATTACTATGAACGCCACGAATATGAGTGAAAACAGCGATCCGAGGGCTAAGCACCACCCCGTCATAAAAATTATCAGGCCTAGATACATTGGATGGCGAACAATTTTATAAGGACCCGTGGTAATAACTGTATGTCCTTCTTGGATTTCCACTGCCTTCGATAAAAAGGAATTCTCCTTCATTGTTAAGAAAATAATAATGAAACCAATAATAAACATGATAAAACCAATTATTTCAACTATGATGGGTACGTTTGACCATCCAAATTGTCTATCTAAGCCGGGAACGAAGAAAATCGGAATGAATCCGATGGATGTAAAAAAAGTCACGATTTTATCCCATTTTTCTTTAAATTCTGGCTTGGAGCGTTTCTGGATTAAATCGGGGTCGTGTTTGCTGAAATATAAAATATTATTTATAAAAAACACGTAAAATAAAATGAGTACAATCCAAGCCTCAACCCATAGAAAATCATTAGCGGGTATGAACATTCCTAATCCAAGCAAGAACGTTACAAAGGTTACTACACCAATAAACTTCCCTTTTGACACTTCTTTCCCTTCATCTGTTGTGATAAAAAGTATGATGCGATCTTATTAAATATTTTCTTTCGTTAAATAAAGACCTTATGTATCCGGATTGGTTCTTACGCCTTAAGGCTCGGGTGAGTGCGTTCTCAAAATCGTCGAATGTTTCGTAAAAGCCATTATATACTACTTCTGATTTCACCTCCTGCCATAACTTCTCTATTTCGCTCAAATCAGGGCAATAAGGAGGTAAGAAGACCAGTTCGAATTTATCCCGAACACCTTCTAAAAAGGGTTGCAGCAGTTTCGCATGATGAGCCCTGGCATTGTCCAGAAACATGTAGGTCTTTCCTGAACTACAATAAACATCGACAATCTTATGTAAGAACACTTCAAAATTCTTACCTGTCAAGGTTTTGATGTACGCGTAAATGCCCTCATCTTCGAAAGGATTAATCGCTCCGATGACATTCACCTTCTCATGAGAGCCAAATGTGCGTAATATGGGTTTCGTCCCCTTGAGCGCCCATATTTTTCGAGGATCGCCCGACCGATAAAAAGTGCTCTCATCCTCGATTAAAATCGTATCATCAGGGCCGAGGTTTTGGATTATTTGCTTCTTTTTCTCGAGAAACTCTTGTTTTTTTGAGGATCTGCTTTTGCAAGCATTGGTCTCGGCACGAGTCTGGTCATTTTGTGGCGCGTTAATATTCGCCAAACGCCGCTAAGAGTCATTTCCACGTCGAATTTTCGCCTTACATGCCCCACAATGATTTTAAGCATCCAATTGCTATAATCAAATCCCAGCTCTCGGGGAGATTTTAATATATCCTGAATCAGTTCAGCTTGCTCTTCTTTAGATAAAAAAGGAGGGCGTCCTGATTGCGGAATGTCAATCAAACCAGTCGAGCCTTGTTCATTCCATCGATGTATCCACTTTCGGACGATCTGGGGAGTGACAAATAATTCATCCGCAACTTGTTGCGTTGTCTTTCCCTCATATAGTTTTAAAATTGCCAGGTACTTCCTTTCTAACTTGTTTTTAACCGTTTTTCGATATAATTCCTTCAATTCTTCAATTGAAAGGTGGGGCAGACAGTTAAAGC
>JAHLWE010000387.1 GCA_019058135.1 Promethearchaeota archaeon
GGAAATACAGCTAAAGCAATTACAAAGGGGTTTGCAATTGGAGCCGCAAATTTGACAGTGTTTGCATTAATGTTTTCATTTGCATCTGAAGCTAATAATATACAACCTGGGACTATTCAAGTGATAGACTTACTTAAAATTAATGTTTTAATTGGTGCTTTTATTGGGGTTGTTATACCAGCATTATTCTCCGCTCTATTGATTCTAGCTGTTCAAAGGAATGCTGCTAAAATGGTTGATGAAATTAGGAGGCAATTTGAATCTAATCCAAAAATTCTGAAAGGAGAAGAAGCGGCAGATTTCAATAAATGTATTGATATTGCAACTAAAGGTTCAATAAAAGAACTTATTTTCCCAAGTATTATATCAATTGCAACACCATTAACTGTCGGAATTTTGTTTGGTGTTGCGGCACTTGCGGCTTTCTTAGTGGGAGCAATCTTAAGCGGATTCGTCTTTGCAATTATGATGTCAAACGCTGGTGGCGCTTGGGATAATGCAAAAAAGTGGATTGAAGATGGCAATTTAGGTGGTAAAGGAACAGACGTTCATAAAGCTTCAATTACTGGAGACACTGTTGGTGATCCATTTAAAGATACAGCGGGTCCTTCGATTAATACTTTATTGGTAGTAATGTCTTTAACATCATCAATTTTTGTGGGGTTACTCATGTTATTCAATGCAGGAGCAGGATTAATAATTTTTTAGTAATTAAATAGAAAAATATAAAATTTTCTTTCAATTTTTTTTTATTATTTTTTTCAAATAGTTTTAAAGTAATTTAAATCTTTTAGAAAAAATTAAATATTGCAAGTAGATTATATGAATTATATTATGAGTTATATAACTGAAGTAAAAACTTCTTTAAAGAAAATTTCATCAATAATTGAAGGAATTAATGGATTGAATAAAGATTCAATGCCTAAATTAATGGAACACACTAAAAAGATCTTAGATTTAATTGAAAAATTTGAAGAAGAAAAAAATTCTAATTTAAAAACAATAGAATCCAATACAGATAATATCAATTCATTAAGAAACAAAATTTCTCAAAATAATCGAAATATTTCAAATTTTGAAGAGGAAATTAATGAATTAACTAAAATACGTCAAAAATTATTGGATACAATTCAATCCAAACGAAATGAACTGACAGAAACTTTAGAGAAAATAAACACAACAAAAAAAGAATTTGAAAATCGGAGTGAGCGTCTAAAAGATTTGGAAACTAAAATTCGGGAATTAACAAAATTAAAGGAAGTATTTGAAGCTAAATTAATAGAAATTCAACTTCAACTTGGAAATGATTTTGAAAAAAAAAGTAAAATTGTTGAATCTTTTGGAAATAGAGTGGAAGCCATGAAATTATTAATAAACAAAAATTATATCCACTCTTCACAAATGCAAGTTATTAAAACCCTACAAAAAGGCACGACTCTAGAAATAAAAAAAATAAGCGCAGCTGTAGATATGAAAGAAGAACAAATTAAAAAAATTCTAAGAAAAATGGTTGAGCTAAATGGACCAATTAAATATGATGAGACTGCTGGAACAGTTATCTTAAAAGAGGAGATTGGTTTTTAATGAGCTCAAAGGAAATATTGGCATTAATTGAACAATTTGAAGGAGCTTTTGATACATATCAACAATCTCTACAGAAAAACAATGAAGAAATTATCCAACATTTAAGTTTGACTTGGAAAAAAATGCAATCGGAACAAACAGAAATTGAAAAATTAGAAGACACAATTCACAAACAAAATTCTGAAATAACTGAATTAAAAATCAAATCTGAAGAATTAGATAAAAAAATCCTAGAAAAAAAAGCAAAAAGAGATGAATTAACCACAAAAATCACTGAATTAAATAAAGACCTTGAAACAGCTACTGATGAGTTGAAAAAACCACAGTTTGAATTAGAAAATCTCGTTTTAAAAATAGATTCTTTAAATGAAAAAATTACCACAAAAGAATCTGAAAAAATCAAGTTGGATCAAATAAAACTTGATAATGAACAGAGGGAGAATGAACTAAAAACTACTTTTTCCAAAGAAAAATTGGAAGAGCTAGATAATAAATTAAGCCAACTAAAAAGTGATAATTTCTTTGTATCATTTCTAATGGAATATTCAGATGAAGAGATCCCTGAAGTTGAGATTGTCGCAACAATTATGCAAAAGGGTAGTTGTAAGCTTGATGATTTGAAAAAAAAACTTGATGTACCTCCGATCATGGCTGTTCGGACGATTAAACAACTAGCCGTAAAAGGTATAATCAATCTCGATGAAACTAATAACACTGTCTCCATGCTTTAAAATTCTTTTTATTTTAAAAATTGTTTTTTTCTATTTCTTTATTGCTCTAAAAGGTTTTGAATAAGGTCAGATTTAATATCATTAAAATTATTACGATTCAAATTATATATTTTAATATTCTTCATTTGTAGCAACATTTCTTTAACTGGATGCCTTAACTTTTGACCTATTGTTGCCAATATTGAATTATTGGATTTAAATATTTCAGAAATCAAGGAGATAAACTTTTTGGAATATAATTCCATTTTTCCTATCTCATCTATTATTATTAGATTATTAGAATTGTCAATTGAAAAGTTCTCAAAACTTTTTTCGAGAAACTGTTCAAACTCATCAATAAATACATTATAATTACCCACCATAAATTTAGTTTTTTTATTTAATTTACGAGATAACCAACATTCATTTTTTAAATTTATATCAATTGCTCTAAATCCTATCCGTTTTTGACCTTTTTTAACCTCAGTAGTTATAAAACCAAAAATTTTAATATTCATTTTTTTAAGTTGAATAGAGATCTGAGAAACTAAAGTTGTTTTACCACATCTAGGAGGGCCAGTTATTAAAATTTTAAGCCTTTTACTCATCTTTTTTAATAATCGATTTTGTTAATTCTAAATATTTAAAAAATTACTGAAATTTTAAAAAAATTGGTTAATTATATTATTTATAGAAATACACCATAAAACTCTTAAATTTTTAATTTTATTTTCAAAAAATCAAATTAGGAGAATGATCCATAATATTAGAATTCACAATTGAAACAACTCAATTTTCTTATATATTAACCCCCTTATTACAAATTCTATTTTAAAAAATTAATAGAAGTCTAAAATGACAAGTGAAATAGTAGATAATATAATTCGATTAAAAAGCCAAGGATTAACAATAGAACAAATTTCAATATCAATAGGCTTTCCAGCGACATTAATATCTAAAATTTTAAATACTCCAATAGCATGTAAAAAACTTAAAAAAAAATTAAAAGAAAAAAAAAAAAAGAAGATAAAAAGAAAAAAAATTTCTAAATTGAAAAAAGAACAAACACTACTATTGCAAAAACATAGGCTAGATCTAAAATTTGATCTTATTTGTTTTAATAATCATAAATTTACTAGAAAAGGAGAAGATTCTCATAAGAGACTTATATTTATTGATTATAAATGCAATAAAACAATTAAATTTTATTACAAATTTGATATGAAGGCTTCAAAAGGGGAATTTATTCTTGAATGTTGTAATTCTCAAATGGAGATGTTAAGTTCAAGCGTGTATTATATTTTTTATTGCCCTTTTTGTAAATTCAAACTCAAATTAATTGAAAAATTAAATTAATTCTACTTGTAAGATAGGATAGATAATATTGGGTATGAAAAGTTCTTAAATATTGACTATTTTTATTCTATTTGCATAAACATCAATTAATTTGATAATAAAATTCGTTTCAAACAGTTTTATAAAATGCTTTTTAGAATTTTTTTTAATTTTCACAATAATCTCTTTAAATCAATACTTTTAAGAGACACCTATTATAAAATTTCATATTATGATTGAATTTCGAATAATATTATTATCTTTTATTCTAACGGTTTTTATATATGCTACTTACCTTTTATTTTTAATCAATATCATTTTTGGTTTCATATTCTTAGCAGTATTAATTATCAATACTCTATCTTTACTAATTATATACTTCCAATATCTATTTTGGCCATACCATAAATGGATCTCGACTTCTTTAGTAAATATTCAAAAAGTTGAAATTCCTTCAAAAATTCCAGGTAAATATCTCAAAGGATTAGTTATTAGAGATAAAAAAAGTGATCCAAAAGAAAAACAAATTGGAATTTTATTTCATCACGGGTATGCATCAAAAAAAGAAAGATATTTTCATTTTATTATCCCTCTAGCCTTAAATGGGTTTACAGTTTTATGTTATGACGCAAGAGGACACGGTGAATCAAAAAATAAGACATTTAGATCGAATGATTTTGTAGGAATTATGTCTGATGTTAAAAATGCAATTGATTTTTTAGAAAAAATAGATGGGGTTGATGGGAACCGATTAATTATGATGGGACATTCAATGGGTGCAATTGCGGCTTTATCCCAAGGCTATCAAGATAAAAGACTTAAAAAAATTGTAGGATTAGCAGCATCTTTTGATTTATTAGAACTTTTTAATAAATATAAGAGAAAGATATTCTCAGTTACTGGCATCTTTCTTAAAATTATTAAAAGAAAAATTACAAAAAATTTAAAGTTTCCACTGAAAGAAATTAATAAAGAAATGTCCCCAAGATATTTTTTTGATAAAAAACACCTCGTTCCAAATAAAGATAGAGTGTATCTTGTGCATTGTAAAAAAGATATACAAATTGATTTTGAAGAAGCCTTAAAAATAAAAGAAGCCTTAAATTTGCCAAAAGAAAATGTTCTTTTTTTAGAGAAGCCAGAAAGAAAGTATCTTAATTCTCATAGTTTTATGGGTCAAGCAACGATTATTAGTGATTTTTTAATAAAAGTCGCAAACGGTTTAAAAGAATAAGATTTACCAATGTCTTTTTGAAATACACTTTAGTGATTAATATTTAAGAATCTTGAACTAATTAACTCCTTTTATGATCTTGAGAAATCCAAATTAAATTTAAATTAATTTCAATATTTTTTTTTAATTGACATAACTTAAAAATGGAAAACGTATAAATATAATAAATATAAAATAATTTATATTATAATCAATTTAAATTAATTATAAAATTAAGATTTAAAATTTACAGTGAAAATCTTGCCTAAAAAAGAATTATTTATCAAACGTGTTTATGAAATTGTAAACGAACTCAAGATTCCATTAATAGATGAGCGGGTTTATGACGACGTTAGTTTTTCTGGAAAATTAGCGATAGCGAGTGTAAGATTTACATTTGAAGACGATGAATCTGTTATAAGAGGGTTTTTAGGTCTAGCCGAGTATTTCCACACAGTTGTAATTAAATCTAAGGATAGATTTTTCATACCTCACGCTTCAATACTCTTTCAGCTTCAGTCGGCGTAATTCCATCTTTTTTCTTTTTTTAATTTTCCTAAAGTGTCATTCTTTCGTAATTTAAATAATTTAATTTAATTAAAATTAAAAATCAGATAATTAGTTTAAATAAAACCTTATAAGTTTTTAAAATGAGATTCTTATAATATTGTGATAGTTTTTATACATTTAATTAATTTTTTAAGCCGAAAAAATATAAATAGCATATAATATTTAAAAAATTTCATTTCATATATAATATTAAATTAAATGATTATTATTTTATAATTTGAGTGATTATTTTTGCCTTCTGATGAGAAAACAATTACACGGGTTATCAAGTATCTACGAATAAGTTTAGGTGATTTATCTGAAGTTTTACAAGATACAGTTAATCAAATAAATGACTTTGGTAAATCCTTGAAAAAAGCAGAGAATGATATTAAAGGAGTAAAAGTTGTTAAAGGAAAAACAGTTAGTTCTTCTTCAGTAAAACTAACTCCGGAAATAGAAACTGGTGGTATTGCAAAAACTCAAGCCGCAACTACTTTATTCGCTTTATTGGGTGGAGGTGGCGCAAAAACTCCTGCCGCTCCAGCAGCTGCAGCAACACCATCTGCACCTATATCTGGACCGCCAAAAAGACCAGGCCCACCTACAAAAGCTGGACCACCTACAAAAGCTGGACCACC
>JAHLWE010000033.1 GCA_019058135.1 Promethearchaeota archaeon
GGTTAGAAGCATTTGCGAAAACCCATGATTTCTTTGCCTCTTGCTTGCTCCATTACAACTTAAAAAAGTGCTTATCTAACAATCAATATTTTTGGCTCCACCTGTACATGAATCGGGCTGAAGAAATTGGTGATAGGCTATTAAATGCTGAAGAAATAAAATTTCTGGAAGAAAATTCTGAAAATGATGAAAAATTACTGGAATTATTAAAAATATTTGAAGAAAAAGGCTATTTGGAAAGTCTGCTCTATAAAAAGTTCTTAGATCTAAAGACTGCAATAATGGGAAAAGGTGAGGAAGATAAGCCAGTAGAAAGCCCCCTTAAATATAAAGTTGTAAAAGTACCTTGTCCTCATTGTAGTTGTCTGTGCTCACCCCAGATTCAGTTTTGCTCGAAATGTGGTGAACCTTTACCTAAATTAGACGAATATTATAAGAAAAGTGGAACCGCCGACATATCTACTGTGGAATATACTGAAAGAAATATCATTCATTCACTTGAAAAACTATTTAATAAACCAATCCCACTCAAAGAGGAATTCACTGTAAGTGCAACATGCTACATTAAGGAAGGGGATAAAATCACGGGATTAAGCCTTTTCAAGTGTGGATTGAACACTCTACCACGCGAAATCCTGAAAATCAAATCTCTTAAAAACTTAGCACTTAGGAGAAATAACCTTGAAACTTTGCCAAAAAATATTGGATTTCTTTCTAACCTTGAATACCTCGATTTGCGATTAAATAGCCTCAAGAAATTGCCACGCGCAATAGGGCTCCTTTTAAAACTGAAAAATCTAAACCTTAGCTCGAATAATTTAATAGAAATTCCAGATTCAATTGGAGAATTATTCATGTTAAAAAATTTGAATCTAAAAAACAATAAATTAAGAAATTTACCCGAATGCATTATCAACTTAAAAAGGCTTGAAAAACTAAATTTAAAAGCAAATTATTGGATTTCCGTTCCAGAACGTGTAGAAAAGTTAAAAGAAGGAGGGCTTCAAATTATACTTTAATTGTAAGATATGAATCTTTTAATCCTAAGAAAAATAAGTAAAATCATCATATAGATTACACTTCCTTTAAACTTAAATTTCAAATGCTTTATTTTTAATTGGTAGAATTACTTGAATATTAGTACCCTGGAATAACGTTCTAAAAAATTTAGGGTGCTCCGTATGAATTGGAATCAGAAATTTAGGCTTAACTTCTTCAATAAGATTAATTATATCATGAGGTGTCGCATGTCCCGATGCATGTACTCGATATGCAGGAATTCCATAAGGCTCTAATTCCCTTCGAATTGTCTGTGTATTATCAAAAAATTCCTCAGAGTAAGGGTCGATACTTGAAGAGATAAATAAACCTCTACGAGCAAAATCTAAATTATTCATCAAGGTATTATGTAAATGAGTTATATAAATAAGAAATTTACCCTCCAGACTCTTAAGATCACGATATTCAAGAAATCTGTCTGCCTTTCCCCTTTTATATATAATTTGCCTGATTTTTTCCTGCCATTTGTATCTTATGGACCCTCTTTTCAAAATATAAATATGATCATCTTCAAGAATATTTGGATCCATCATAGTTTCATGGATCGCACCTTTATTCAGCAGATAATAAAAATAAGCGTCTTTTTCTGTAATGATATACTTCCAGCCATACTTGTTAGCAATGTGCGAGAATGTCCTAAACCTATCCCAATCTACTCGGTCATATTTCACTAAGATAAAATCAAATGGATTGCTTTCAAATATTCTAGTTAAATCGCTTTCTACATTTTCTTCAGATTCTACCATGCCCTTCTGTATATGTGTTCCTTCGCAGATTAATACTTTAACCCCCTCTGAAATTAAACTCTTCTGCTCTTGAGGTAAATCGCTAATTGATAAACAGACTTTATTTGTTTTAATCTCATTCAGAAAATCTCGCGTCATATGTGATAATGGTCCATGCATCCGAAAATCTCCTGTATATACTATAGGACCAGCAGAACTGTATACAATAAATCCATACGCCGCTGGAATAGAATGATCTACATGAAATGGGACAATTCGCATATCTTTAAAATGCAATATGTCCCCTGTCCGAAATGTATGCCAATTTAAACCTTCGAAATTGTTGTCGAGTGAAAATTTTGCCGATTTACATGAAGCCATAATAATCTTCTTCGTTACCTCACCTGTACATAACGGAATCGTACGATTAACAAACGATAAGCCAAAATAATGATCCTTATGCGAATGTGAAATTAAAATGGCATCCAAATTTGAAGGATAATTTTGATCAATCATATGTTTCTCGGCTGGTGTTTGAGCATTTTTAATTGCTTTTGCTCTTACTTTTGCGTTTTCAAATTCCCTGGTATATAAATTATTGATGGGAATGCTATCTTCATTGGGAATAAGGTTCAAGTCAACTAACTCCTCAATACAAGATGGATGCTGACCTCGCTCATAACACTCATAAAAATTGCCAATCTTGATTCCAAAATCTAAAAAAAGTTTAACATCGTAGGTGAAATCCTCTAATAATACACTGTTACCACCAACTTCATCAACACCGCCCAATAATCTTATGGCTACTTGCTCTGTCATTTTGAGCCCTCCTACTAAATCCTTATTAAAGATAATTAAAAAACTGGAATTTTGCAATTTCTATTGCAACTAATACAATTATATTAAAAAACCTTCTATATATAACTTCTTTTATTTAAAAAACCAATTTTTAAACCTTCATTAATCAGTAAATTTCCTCTCTCATCAATCCCTTTAAGTTGAATTTTATAAGTAGTTTAAAGTCTATAATTTTTAATAAGTTGAAAGAAATAATTGTGGTTTAAATTTTGGAGCTTAGATTAGAATTTAGTATGAGTGATATATTCATTTTTGATATAGATGGTTGTATTATGCCTAATGTTTTCCCTATAATAAAAGAAGCTAAAAATGAAAATGAAAATATAAATCAAGAAATTCTAAAAAAGGCTTCTAAACTTGCATTATTTCCTGAGTTTATTGAATTTTATAAGAGAAATTGTGTAAAAAGTTTAGCAGTGTATTTTTTAACAGGTAGAAAAAAGAAATATTACAAGCAACTTACTGAAAAACAATTAGAACCAATTAAATCATATAAAAACTATATAATTGAATATTTTCCTTACAAC
>JAHLWE010000388.1 GCA_019058135.1 Promethearchaeota archaeon
ATCTGCTAATTCTCGTCCTTTTCCTAATAATTGGAAAGCTACAGGATGGATTCTATTCTTGTAATGTTCTGCAATGACCCATACTCCTTTATATTGGGAAATGTCAATTTTTTTAGCAGGAAATTCCCCCCGTTCAAGGGTAATTGCCTCCATAGGACAAATTTCAATGCACGCAGCACATAGATTGCAATTTGGCAAAATTTTTGCTATATTATCAACTAATTCAATTGCTCCATAAAGGCAGCTTTCTAAGCAAGCAGCACAACCAGTACATAGTTCGTCATCAACAGTAATGCTCAATTAAATAATCCTCTTAAAATATTTTATCATCCTTTAAATTCTGACATAACTTTTGAACAATTTCTTCAGTGGTTCCTTCTAAAATGATATGATCTCCCTTTATTTTAGGAGTGAAAATTTTCCAAACTTGGGTCATAGAACCATTTAAACCAATTTTCGATTCACCTGCGTTTAATAAGCTGGCATTAAGCTCTTTTACTCTCGTTTTTTCATGAGCTTTCATAATTCCGGACATAGATGGGTACCTAGGCTTATTTATATCTTTATAGACAGAAATTAACGCTGGTAATTGGGTTTCAATAATCACAATCTCAGTAATTCTAAATGCCCGTTCTACAACTATTTTATCCCCATTCAAATCAATATTTAGGACATATGTAATTTGCGGAATTCCTAATTCCTCTGCTAATTCAGGAGGTACCTGCCCAGTATCTCCATCTATCGCTTGAGCACCACATATAACAAGATATTTTTCTTCAGGATTATCTTCTTTTAAGATTTTTTTTATTGCAAGAGATAAGGTATAAGATGTAGCTAATGTATCCGCCCCAGCAAAAGCTCTATCAGTTAATAAAAATCCTTTATCAGCTCCCATTGCTATAGCTTCACGTAATGCTACTTCTGCTTGAGGGGGACCCATACTTAAAACTATAACTTCAACTCTATGTTTTTCTTTTAATTTTAAAGCTAATTCAATTGCATTTCTATCTGTGGGATTAATTATCGATTCAACACCTTCCCTCATAAGAGTATTTGTGTTAGGGTCGATTTTTACTTCTGATACACCCGGTACTTGTTTTACACATACGAAAATTTTCAAATCGAAATCACTATTTATTTAGCTCAGCTCAAATATTATCAATTTTTTAAAACCAATAATTAATTTAAGAAAAAAAATTTTCCTATAATAAAAAATGAGAGAGAAATTAGTTATTTAATAAAGATTTCATTTTCATCGATTACACTCCTTTTCTTAATAAATTACCTGCAATTACTAATCTTTGAATTTCACTTGTGCCTTCATAAATTTCACCCATCTTTGCATCTCTAAAAAATCTTTCTACTGGGTATGCTTTCATTAAGCCGTAACCCCCGTGAATTTGAACAGCACCATGAGCTGCTTGCATTGCAGCTTCAGAAGCTACTAATTTTGCCATTGAACTAGCCATTCCAAATTCAATTCCATTATCATATAAATAAGCTGCTTTATAAGTAAACAACCGAGCGGATTCAATAGCACATGCCATATCAGCAAGCTTCCATTGTATACCTTGGAATCGTCCAATAGGTTTTCCGAACTGGACTCTTTCATTTGCGTATTTAACTGAAGCTTCTAACGCTGCTTGTCCTAAACCTACACATTGAGCAGCAATACCTATTCTCCCAAAATCTAAAATTTTCATTGCCATTTTAAAACCTTCTCCAGGGCTTCCTAATATATTTTCTTGAGGTACTCGCACATCTTGGAAAACAAGTTCTGAGGTATTTGAGGCACGAACTCCCAATTTATCTTCCTTAATACCCACAGAATACCCAGGAGTATCAGCATCCACAATGAATACTGTCAATTGTTTCCTAGAATCTTTCTCACCTGTTTTGGCTACCACCAATAGTGTTTTTGCAATACCACCAGAAGTAGCGAATATTTTGGTTCCATTTAAAATATATTCATCACCATCTTTAACCGCTGTTAATTGAACCCCTCCTGCATCAGAGCCTGCGTTTGCTTCAGTTAAGCAAAAAGCTCCTACTTTATTACCTTTCGCTAGATCATTTAGAAATTTTTGTTTTTGATCCTCAGTTCCATATTTATAAATAGGATAAGCTGCAACACCATTATGCACTGCAATAGTAATTCCCCACGCTGCATCAGCACGCGAAATTTCCTCAATTATAATACAAAAACCAATTGTGTCATTGTGAAGCCCAGCTCCTCCATGCTCTTCTGGAATGCAACAACCAAAATAATTCATTTCTTTCATTTTTTGAAAAGCAGTTTCATCTAATTCCTGTTTTTCATCGCTCTCCCTTGCTACAGGCACAAGATATTCCTCGGCAAATGCTCTGGTAATTTTTTTTAGCATTTTTTGTTTTTCATTTAAGGAAAAATCCATAAAAATCATCTATTTTTTATTCTTTTCGTTAATAATTCTTACGATTTAAATTATTTAATATAATTAAATATTTTAATAAATAATTCTAATTAAATTTGATAGATTAGTTTTTAAGACTAGATTGAAAAAGAAAATTCTGTTATCCATTAATTATGAATGATAATAAAGAGCATTTTAAGGTTTCAAGACATAAAGACTATTTATATGTAATTAAAGAAAATATTTCTGCTGTTCATCCAGTTTATACAAATGATCCACTTAATATGTATTTACTCCTAGGAACTCATACAGCTCTTTTACTTGATACTGGATGCGGATTATATCCTCTCAAACCAGTAGTTGATCAGCTTATAGGTGAAAAAAATCTATTAGTATTCAATACGCATACTCATTGGGATCATATTTTAGGAAATGAGGAATTTGGTAAAGTATATGTTCATGAAAAGGAAGCTGCTATTATTTCAAAGCCCTATGATGCTTCACACTTTAGAGATTCTCCTAATGAAATAGTTAACAAATA
>JAHLWE010000389.1 GCA_019058135.1 Promethearchaeota archaeon
CCACATATTAATAATCGCTTCTAATTCGGAATCTATAGGAACTAAATTAAAAGCTTTTGTAAAAAATTTTTTTTTGTATTCTATAGATTCATTACTCATCAGAAGAGCTCGACCTAAATCCTTTGCAATCTGCTTATGTGGTGATTTTTTGAGCGTTTCAAGAAGATTTTGAATTACATTGGATTTACTCATAAAATATTTATAGTGATATCGCTTTTTAATTTTTTTATGAGAAATAGATTCGCATCTATTAAATTTACATAATAAATTTAATGTGGTTATGTAGAAAGTATTAAATTCCCTTTGGTTAATTCTCATTTACTTAAATTTATTTTTACTAAATAAATTTGAGAACTTAAAAAAAAAATTTGAGAGTGTATTACTTTGTCAGAAGAAAAACCTAAAGAAGGAGACTTAATGAAAAGAATTCTTGGGAGAGAAGAGCTAACCCACAAAAGATATGAATGGCTTGACCAATTCAGGGGTTTGATTATAATTTTTCTGATTATCTCAGTGATAACATGGGAACTCTCCGGAGATGCAATTGCGGGCGATATCATGGTTGGTCCTCCACTACTTAACCACGGGTTTCAATATGCTAAATTTTATCCAGCGATTATAACAATTATCGATATTGGGCAACAGATATTCATGTTTTATATGGGTTATGTAGCATATCTTGCATTTTCAGGTAGATTGGAAAAAAAAGGTGCAAAAGAAGCTTGGAAACATGGTATAATTCGAGTAGCAATTTTATATATTCTATCTTTCCTCGATGATGGACTTATTGGCGGAGACCTCTTAAATGGAGGAACTACTTGGTTAAAAGATGTATTTTGGAATGGAACTCTGGCAAATTTAGCAATCGGTACATTTGCTGCCTATTTAGCAGTATATTTAGTAAAAGATGCTGATAAAAGACTATATGTTGGGATAGGTATGCTGATTCTCCATTCTATACTATTTGCGCTGCCACTTTTTGAGCATTATGGTCCCTCGACTGGTTCCCTAGTAATTCCGTTTATCTCATTGAATCATGCTTCAATTGCTATCATTGCAACTTGCTTTTCCCAATGGTACAAAATGGATCCTGATAACCCCCGTATTGGATTTAAAAAGAGAATATTACCTGGAGCTACCATTTGTATTGTGATTTTTTATTGTTTAGATTGGATTCAACCCTCTGAACACCATGACGTGACCACAGCTCTTGCCTTACTTGCAATAGCCACTTCAGCTTTTATGATCACAGTTTTCTACAGTTTGGAGCAATTTGATTTCAAGATACCGATTTTGAGTGAAATGGGGAAAAATATGTTGTTAATTTTCATATTAACATTGTTTGTGGGGCTATTTGTTGGAATTATTCCTAAAGACTTCCTAGTTGCTAATCCATTACTTGCTTTAATTCTAGTTGGAATATTGCCAATTGCTATATTAGGGGGAATTGCAGTTCTACTTGACAGAAAACATATTAAAATTAAAATTTAAATTTATTTTTTTTTCTTTCCTTTATTCTTTAGTAAAAATTCTGTTTAGGAAAAAAATAAACATAATAATATATTTATTCTAAAATAATATTTAAAATAAAATTTAAAATAAAATAATCCGGTTGCGGCGCAACGAAGTGCTGAACTCCCACTGCTGAAATGTCGCAACCCGATAAAAGAATAGTTTAATTTGTGCGATAAGATATGGTTCTGGAGGCTCTTGGAAAATCTTTAGATAGTGCGATAAGGAAGATTCGTCGACTCCCTAAGGTCGATAAGGATGCAATCGATGCTTTAATTCAAGAGCTGCAAAGGGCTTTACTTTCTGCGGATGTAAAAGTGGAAATCGTTTTCGAAGCTACAGAAAACATCAAAAAAGAAGCAATGAACACGAAGTTAAGTAGTTCTATAAGGAGAAGGGATTTCATAATTAAAATTATTCATGATGAGTTAGTCAATATTCTTGGAGGGAAATCAACTCCTATACGGATTAAGCCAAATAAGTTAAATATAATTCTCATGGTCGGTATTCAGGGAAGTGGAAAAACCACCACAGTAGGCAAACTAGCGAATTATTATAAAAGTAAGGGTTATACAATAGGCGTAGTTTGCGGAGATAATTTTCGCCCTGGAGCATATGAACAATTAAAGCAACTTTGTGAACCTCAAAATGTAAAAGTATATGGAAATCCAAATGAAAAAAATACCATCAAATTGGTTCTGAAGCAAACAAAATTGGCTTTAAAACAAGATTATAACATAATAATTATTGATACAGCAGGACGCCACAAGGAGGAAAAGGAACTTATGAAAGAAATTCAAAAAATCGAAGCGGTAGTTAAACCAGATGAAGTTATTTTAGTTATTGATGGAACACTTGGACAGCAAGCATATAATCAAGCTCTGGCCTTTTCTAAGGCTACGCATTTAGGTGCAATCATTGTGACAAAGCTAGATGGGACAGCGAAAGGCGGAGGGGCATTGTCGGCAGTTGCTGCTACAAACGCCCCAATAAATTTTATTGGAATAGGAGAAAAAATTGATCAATTTGAATTATTTGAGCCCACTCGATTTGTAGGAACTTTACTAGGAGTTCCCGATTTAGAAGGACTAGTTCAAAAAGTTCAAGACGCAATGGCTGAACCTGACCAAGAAATGGTCAAGCGAATGATGCGAGGGAAATTTACATTAGAAGATCTTTATATCCAGCTAAAAGCGATAAAAAAGATGGGCAGATTGGGAAAACTCTTAGGAATGATGGGTATAGGCAATATTCCTGATGAGGCAAAGGAGATGGCCGAGCAAAATTTAGATCAATGGGAAGTTGTTTTAAATTCAATGACACAGTATGAAAAAGAAAATCCTAAAATCATAAAAAAGTCTAGAAAACGCAGGTTGGCAATTGGAAGTGGCACATCATACACTGCAATTAATAAAATGTTAGATCAATATAATCAAATGAAATCGATGATGAAAAAATTCATGAAACTTAGAAAAAAGGCTAAGAAGGGTCGAGGTGGTCTTCCGGGTTTACCTCCTGGTTTTGAATTGCCTAAAGATTTTAAATTTTAATTTAAAAAAAAAATTTTAAATTTTTGTATGTTTTGATAGAACAAAATTAAAAAAAATTCGAATTATTTTAATAATTCTAACTATTTTTCTATTTAAGACATAGAATTTTCTATTTAAGATTAGAAATAGAAATACTTTTGGCTGGGGTTTTAATTTGAATGATTTATATAGATAGTGATATTTCGGAGAAAGAAATTTATCATAAAATAATTGATTTTTTTTTCCAATTTTTAATAATAGTAATAAAAATTTAGATTTTTTGAAAGATCTAAGCATTATGGAAGTATTTAATTTTTTACGCAGCTCTAATTCTTCATTTACTGCTGAACAGAAGGGTAAAATCATGCAAAATGCAATAATTATTTTTTTAGCACTTTTTAATGATGATCCTCCAGATCTTTATCATTCCATGGGTAAAGATTTAGAGACATTATCAATAAAGGAGAAAAATTTAATTTTATCATTAATTTCAAAAAATATATAGAATTAAGCGCAAAATTTTCATTATTCCTTACAATTTTTAAATTTAAATTATTAAATATAAAAAAGGGAATAAAAAAAAATAATAATTTATAATTCATAATTAAAAACTTAACTTGCCGAATTTTTTAATTATAACTAAAACTATTCCAGACTATTCAAAACATGATATAGATCTTGGAAATACTCCTAAAATTGTTATACAACTTTGCTTATGCTTGAAAGAAGCATTTTTCTTAGCGTATAAAATTAGAAAATACGTAAATTTTTATATTTTTATTGAAGAGAGTGAAATTTTAATTAAATTTGAAGGAAAAACTTTAAAATACCTTGGTCCAGATGAGCGGTCTCAATCTCTTCTCTTGGAAAAGGCATTAAAAATGAGTTATTATAAAGAACATATCTCTCCTAAGATATTCCTTAAATCTACGCCTGGAATCTTTGTTAAAAGGGTTAAATTTAAAGATTTTATCGAAAATCAAAAAGA
>JAHLWE010000390.1 GCA_019058135.1 Promethearchaeota archaeon
AATTCTGGTTAAGTGTAATCTATTGCATTACCTAGGGAAATTTATTTTGATATGAAACTACCATAGGAAACAGCAAGATTAGTAACATTTACTCAAAGACCACCTGATTGAAAAATCGCTGAGAAATTTCCTGCTTTTTTAGATTAATTTTTAAATGATAATAAAACAGCAAGTATTGGATGGTATCTTGAAAATCTTAAATCTCAAAAGATTGGTCGTAGATTCTTAAATAGGGTTAATAATATAAATTTAAATCGGAAGCTTGTGATATTATGGAAAGTTGGTTATGGTGAAGCAACACAAAAAGCAATCATGTCTCACACCGGTGGATTAGCGGGTAATAGTAAAATATTTGAAGCAGTTGCAAAACAAACTGGTTGTAGTTTAGTAAGTAGTTCAAAAGAACTTGCAGCATTGGCATCCGGATTTAAATTATTAAATTTACCGAAAACTCGTGATCTTGGTGTAATAGGAATAGGTGGTGGTTCTTGTATTGAATTGGTTGATATATTAGAAAAATTTAAACTTAGAATTCCACAATTAACTCAAAAGACTACTGCAAAATTAGAAAGATTTCTTCCAGATGTAAACACTAATCTGACAAATCCAATAGATCTTGGAGCAATGGGAATAATGCCAAATATTTACTTTCGGACCATAGTTTCACTCGATAAAGACCCAAATATTTCAGCTATTATTTTTGTAAAGGATCCTGAGCGGTTTGGCGGTTTTGAAGAACAAGTTATGGAAGAACATGGTAAGCTTGATAAAATCGATTTGAATAAAGTTTTCTTAAAGTATATGAGAAATGTAAGAAAAGTTTGTTATAAAACTATTATCTGTGTTATGTTAAAAATAAATGAAGGTTTTAATGAATATAAAAGTAGATATAAATTTAAATTAAGCTTTTTAAATCGGACTATTCCTGTTTATGAATCTATAGAATTAGCAGGGAAAGTGTTAAATTATCTGAATACTTATAGGGAATTCCTTCAAAATCACAATAGATTTCCAAAGTAATTTAATACAATTTCTATGTTTAAAAAGAAAAATAAAAAAAGTTAAATTAATTATTATTTGGATTATTTTAACCAATCTTTTCTAAAATATCACTTACTCTAGTTCTATGAAACTTAGTTCCCAATTCATCGGCAGGAATTCCCATTCCAAGAGCGATTAATTCAGAAATGTACAATATTGGAATTTTGAATTCCTCCTCGAATTTCTTTGATAAATCTCTCTGTTTTCCATCAAATTGTTGAAAACACGCAGGACAATTAACAACCAAGCAATCAGCACCTACTTTTTTCACAGCATCCATCTTCTTCTTCAAGATTGCCATGCCATGATCCTCATACGCATTTGAAACTGATGAGCCACAACATAATACTTCTTCTCCATAATCAACTACTGTTGCTCCGCATGCAATAACAATCTCTTTAAGATCCATTGGATGCATAGGATCGTCAGTTTCCATAACCTCAGAAGGACGCATATAGTGACAGCCAGGATGGCACGCGACTTTTAAACCTGATAATGGTTTCACTGTGGAACTTTTAATCTTCTCTAATTCACCTTTAAGCACACTAACAAAGTGCTTTACATCAATAGTTCCTTTATATTCCTTCCCGATTTTTAATAATTCTTGATTAATTTTGTCCTTTTTCAAATTATCATGTTTTAATGTATGATTAACTAGTTTTAATGTATTTGAACAGCCATTACAAAGAGAGATAATATCTTTTCCTTCAGATTCGGCTAATGCCAAATTACGAGCACCTACTGCTAACCATCCATCATTATCAAAATTAGCAAAACCGGTTGGATCAGGACAACACGAGAACGGAGCCTGAGAAGTTGCTATACCTAATTTATCAAAAACTTTTCTACAAGATGCTTCTATAAAAGGAATCCTATTACCAATCATACAACCTTCAAACATTTTAAACTCTGCCATTTTTATTTACTCTCCTTTCAATTTCTTATCAATTCCCATATTCTTCAATAATGTAGTAAGTTCATTTACATCAGGTGCAGCAACTGCGGGTAAACCAAGTTGTTGACGTCGTCTTTCTATAGCAGGTTGAGGTGGAACAGCTTTAGCATTTTCAAAAATTGTCTTTGCTTGGAGATAATAATAATCTGGCGCATCTCCATTTATAACGCTTTGATTCTTTAATAGTTTAAAAATCTCTGTTAATTCGATACTTTGTGGGCATACTTCATCGCATGTATCACAAACTGTACAACCCCATATAGCAATTTTTTCTGCTGAAAATATTGCATCTTTAAAGCCAAGCAATGCATTTAAGATATTTTGCCTTGGATTGTATGCATTATCAGTAACTTCGGCAACGGGGCAATAATCAGTGCATCGATTGCATTGATAACAGTATTTGATCACACCACTCATATGCATATCAAGAACTTGCTTTCTAAATTCAAAATCTGTTGCCATTTTTTTCACACACGTTTTTTTAATTTTTTTCCATTTATTTATTGTTTATTGGCTTTTAACCCATGCAAGGGCAGTTATATCCAATCTATTATTTTTATTGGATATTCATCCCAAGCCAACATTTAATTCACGAGAGTAAATTTCTTTACCGTCCTCATTCACAACGGTGATGTGGGCGGCACATGATAGTCAACAATCATAACATCGGACTATCATTTCTAAGAGATTTACCACTCCTTCAGGAATATCTTCCATATTTTTCTTCACTTTTCTCCATTTATTTTAATTATTTAGAGTTAAAAAATCCTCTATAGTTTTTATTTTATCCAAGGGTCTGGCAATTTTAACCCATCTAATGCCTTGTCCTCAAATACCTGTTTAGCTACATGCATTAGTGACTTCTCAATACCTGCAATATTATGATTTGTTGCGACTAATAGATTTAATTTTTTACAAATCCCATCTGCATCAGACCATATATTGTAAAGTAACAATCCACGTGGTGCTTCAGTAACTCCGACACCTTCTCCTTCACGTGGCTCAACATCTAATGTCTTACAATCTGGATTACATATATCTGAATCCTCAAGAAGTCCCGCAATTACTTCAATTGCCTCAACTGTCTCAATTATTCTAGCCCAATGATAAGCAAATGTATGATGTATAACTTCATTCCCAATTTTTTCTCTCATAGCTTTCAAAGCCTCATCTGCTAATGGAGTGGCCATTTTATCGGCACAATTAGTCATTGCTAAACAATTAGCTCGATATATTCCATCAGGATATCCTGCAGGTTTATAATATGTATGAGTTGCATATGAATGATCTGGAACATGCTCTCCTATTACATCTAAATATTTATGGACATCATAATCCATTTTCTTACCATCCGGAGCAACAACACGAATATTTCCTTCATAAATATCATGAACCCCATTTTTAGTCATCCCAAGGTAATAAGTTGGAACAACTCCTATGTTTGCTACAACATCCCAGTAATCTTCTATAACTTTTAATGCAATATCTACGGTTTTTTTTGTAAACTCAATTTGTTCGGGCACCATTTTAAGGAATTTTTGTCTAGCATCCTCATCCATTGGCTTTTTCATTCCTCCCACTATTGCTACAATAGGATGGATGCTTTTACCTCCTATCTCTGCACATAATTTCTGGCCGAAATCCATCATTTTTAAAGCCATTGCCCCGACATCAGGCATTTTATTAATTACATACACTATATTTCTTAATGCCGGATCTGCAAATGGACCTACTAAAAAGTCAGGTGCAGCTAATGCATAGAAATGTAATAAATGCGAGGAATATTGTTTTGCATTCATCAACAATTTTCTCAATTTTAATGCTGGTGTTGGAATTTGAACACCCCAAGCGTCCTCAACAGCCTTAGTGGGTGTTAAATGATGAGGAATTGGACAAATTCCACAAATTCTAGTAGTTATTCTGGGTACATGCTCACAATAACGTCCTTCAACAAACTTCTCAAAAAATCGTGTTGATGTAACATTAAATTGAGCCTCTTTTACTTTTCCATCGTCTCCAATTACTATACGAAGGCCTCCATGGCCTTCAAGACGTGTAACTGGTTCAACTACAATTTCTTTTACTATTTTAATTCACCTCTATTAAATCCTCTATTTGATGCTAATGTAAATTTATTAAACGTTCCAATTGGGTCCTTTACTTGCATAAAAAATTCTTCCTTACTTAAATCTACATTGAAACTCTCTTTAATAGTTTTATAAAATCTTGTCGCTTGGTCAGTAACCCATTCTGTTTGACCATAACAACCAGTACAAGGTGCATTGACTTTGATACATAAACCTCCACAACCTGCTTTAGTTATTGGACCAATACATATATATCCTTGCTCTATAAAGCAGTCTTCTTGATTTGGAAGGCCCTCATAATCTCTCTTTACTTTTGCCATTGTTCCTTTTCCTATTATTCTAGGACATGTTTGACAAACATTTGAGATATCATGGAATTCAGGATGCTTTGCTAAGAATCCGAGTAAATTCATTGAGATTTCAGACGTAATTGAAGGCATATTTGTTAATGGTGTATCTGGTTTTCCACTTTTTTTAATTTGCTTTAAAATGTCACCTGAGAGGTCAAATCCAGCCATTAATGGAACATTTAAGAATAAAGATAAGAATTCAAATAAATTCTTTTTATCACCAGAACTGATAGAATCAAGAGATTTTGTCATATCCAGTAGTTTTTGCACTTTCTCTGAAGTGTTTTTTGCTGGACCCATACATCCAACGCAAGGATCATCTTTATTGGTACATTTTAAAGAACAACCTATACTAGTAACTGGTCCATAACATAAAATTCCATTATCTAATAAACAACCACTCTCTTTTAATATACAATCTTCACAAAATGTCTTCTCATTCATCGGAAATCCTTTTTGTCCCAATAAGAATTGAACTGCTCCAACTATTTGCTCGGTTCTTGGAGGACAACCACTCAAGTAAGCATCTACCTTGATAATATCATCAACATTTACGACTTTATCTTCAAAACCTGGAACGTGTTGATCAGGAATTCTTTTAGTTGTCGCTGATTCAACTTCCATGAATTTTCTATTTTGGACTTCTTCAATAGACCATTGATTTGCAAGTCCAGGAACATTGCCATAGCAAGCACATGTACCAAAAGCAATAATAATTTTACATTTTTCCCTAGTTAATTTAGTAAGCTCTAAATCTTGTTTTGTACGAACTAAACCTTCAATAAAACCAACATCAACCTCTCCGTTTTCTCTAGCTTCTAATGAGGCAAGTTTAAAATCCACAACTGTAGGCCAATATACAATCTCCAATGCTGGGAGCACATCAAGAAGACCTAGATGAGCATTAAGTAAACTCTGATGACAACCCCAACACGAACTCAATTGACTAAAACATACTTTTACTGCCATTTTTTATCTACTTTTTGTATATGTTTTAAATTTAATTTTTTTTAAAATTGATAATTTTAGCTTATATAAAATTTTATAAAATGTTAACTGTTAATTCTGATGATTTGAATAAATATTCATATAAGAAATTTTTGGTTTATTAAATTGGGTTAAAAATGTCTTTTTTTTTACAAAAATCTTAAAAAATAATATAAAATTATATAAAAAAATTTGCAAAAATTTGAATTTAATTTATTATTTTGAAAATTATAAATTTAATAGAACTATTTTTGCTAATAGAGCATTTAATTGAATAATTTCAGTTCCTCCCTGGCTTAGCCTATATTCAATTTCCGCTAAAATCTTTATAACTTCTATTTTTTGTTCTTCAGAAATTTTCAAATTATAGACTTCTCGGTGCATCTGTCTAATTAAATTACTTCCAGACAATCCATACTCTCTAATTAATTTGTTTAAAGTTAATCTAGAAAGTTGTAATTCCCCTTTTATTGAATAATTTAATATTTTTTCAATTTCTTCAGAGGGTACTTCTCCTGCAATTCTTAATATGATATCTTCATTAATGTCATCGGATAAAGTACTGCTTGATTGTAAGTAATTAATTGCCCTTCTTAAATCGCCCCTACTTACTTTTATAAGTGCATTTAAACCGCTTTCGTCAATTTTAATATTTTCCTTAGCTACAATAAATTTTAATCTTTCCTTGATATCATTATCAGACAATTTTGAAAATCTAAATACAACTGCTCTTGATTGGATAGGGAGAATTATTTTATTTGAGTAATTACAAATAAGAATCATTCGACAATTTCTTGTGTATTTCTCCATAGTTCTTCGCAATGCTTGTTGAGCCGGTGATGTCATGTTATCGGCTTCATCTAAAATTAGAATTTTAAAAGGGATGTCTAGAGGAGGCTTAGCTTTCGCAAAATCTTTAATTATTGTTCTAATTACATTAATACCTCTTTCATCACTTGCGTTCAGCTCTAAAAATGTAATATTAGGAGTCATTTTTCTGCCATATATTTCTCTAACCATCACTAAAGCACATGTAGTTTTACCCGTTCCGGCAGGTCCAGCAAATATTAAATGCGGCATTGCTTTATCTTTAATGAATTGTTTAAGACGAGATATAATTTCTGTCTGATTTACAACATCGGCTAATTTCAAAGGTCTATATTGTTCCACCCAAGGTTTTCGTAATTTTTCAGCCATAATATATCAGATAAATAACTTAGAAAAATCCTTAATAATAATTATTAAAAATTTTAGTTTCGTAGATTATATTTAATAAATCTTTAAAATTAATATAAAATTTTTTAATAACAATAAAAAAAATTTGAAAGAGAAAAAGATGACAGAATTTACTATTACAAAAATAAAATCACGCTGGATTTTGGACAGTAGGGGGAACCCAACAGTAGAAACAGAAATCTATAGTGGTGATGTTTATTCTCGTGCTGCAGTTCCATCAGGGGCATCAACGGGCTCCTCAGAGGCGCTGGAATTAAGAGATGGAGGTAATACTTTCTTAGGAAAGGGAGTAAAAACCGCGGTTGCAAATGTTAATGACATTTTAGGGAAAAAAATGATTGGATTTGATGTTAGAGAGCAGAAAAAAATTGACGAAGAAATGATTAGACTGGATGGAACAGAAAATAAAAGCAAGTTAGGAGCGAATGCAATCTTATCTGTATCTTTAGCTACTGCTAAATTAGCAGCAACTTTACAAAAAATTCCATTATTCGCACATTTGTATCAAGTGAGTTATAATAAATCAACTAATTCTTACTTAATGCCAATTCCTTGTTCTAACATTCTTAATGGTGGAAAACACGCAGGAAATGCACTAGCAATCCAAGAATTTATAATTTTACCAATCGGTGCGAAAACTTTTGATGAAAGCATACAGTTTTTAGTTGAAACTTACCATACTATGAAAGACCTTTTAATGAAAGAATATGGAAAAAATTCAATTAATGTGGGGGATGAGGGCGGGTTTGCTCCATCAATGCAAAAAACAACCGAAGCTTTAGATATTATCGTAGAAGCGATAAATAGTAGTGGATTCACCCTTGGAATTGATTTTGTATTAGGGCTTGATGCAGCAGCAAGTGAATTCTATAAAGATGGTGCATATCATATTGATGGAAAAGTTTTAGATCCAAATGAAATGATTCAATATTATATTAATCTTGTAGAAGATTATCCAATAAAATTGATTGAGGATCCATTTGATGAGAATGCTTTTGATTCTTTTAGGAAATTAACGAAAAATGTAAATAATAATGTAACAATTGTCGATGATGATATAACAGTTACAAATGTTAAAATCTTAGAGAAAGCAATCAGTATGGAAGCGGGAAATGCGCTTTTATTAAAGATTAATCAGATAGGCACATTAACAGAGGCTATACACGCCGCAAAAATGGCTTTTAATAACGATTTTAATGTTGTAGTCTCCCATCGCTCGGGTGAGACTGAGGATACGTTCATTGCTGATTTGGCTGTAGGTTTATGTACAGGTTTGATAAAAACAGGAGCTCCATGTAGAACAGATAGAAATGCTAAATATAATCAATTATTGAGGATTGAGGGAGACAATCCTAATATCGTAAGCTATCCCTCATCATTTAATGACTGGAAAAAATACCAATAAATCTCATTCTTTTTTTATAATTCGGTATAAATCAACTAAAATCTCTTTCCTTTTTTGAGTATGAAATTGAAAAGTTTTCTCTAAAAACATATTGAAAGAAAATATATCATCAACCGTCCAATTTCTTTTTTCTATATAAGACATTAGAAATTCTCGAGTATTTTTATTTGACAAATGAACCGAATAAATAATATCTGAAATATTTAACGCAGTATCTAAAAATAATCTGTCTGCCTTTCTTGTTTGAACTCCAAATGGAGGATTCATTATAGTTGTGATATTGATGCTTCCTCGCAAAAAGGCATCCCTCAAGGGTAAATGGTTAATATCTGATGCAATTGGATGATTAATATGATATAGATCTAATTTATCGCAATTATACTTTAATATAATTAACGCAGAAAGGTCTATATCAATATTTAATACTAATACCGGTCTAATATAGGTAGCGGCAATCGATAACCTTCCAGTACCGGCTCCTAAATCAATAACTATCTTGTTTTCAATATCACTGTGTTCGAATCCAGCGTAGTACATTATATCCACTGCAGAAATTGCACTGATACAATATTGCTCTAAAGATAAATTAGGATTAGTAAAAGTTTTTGTTTTTTGGATAATGGTAACTAATTCTTTTTTTCTCATCTAATCCCGATAATATTTTTTTTCTTAATAAAAAATATTAGAAACCATTATTTATTATAGATCATTTTTATTTGTATATTTAAGCGAGTGTTACTAAGAAAATTAAAGAAATAATTAAAAAAAAAATTGATTTGAATGACAAAGAATACAAAAGACGGAGAATACGCTTTCATTGGGCAGAGATTGGGTGTAGTTGAAGAATATTTACCTGATAAAAATTCTACTTATGCAGACAAAGGGGTTATTTATGCGACTCGTTCAGGAAGAATATATATTGATTCCCACAAAAAGAAGATCTCTGTTAAAAGATTTGACGAACGTAAGAGACAAAATATGAAAATCGGTGATATTGTTATTGGTATGATAAATTTTGTAAGAAAGTATTCTGTAGGCGTAGAGGTATATATCATCAATAATAATGTAAAATTTTATTCGGGATATTTAGGAAATGTTCATGTATCTCAAATTTCTAGAAATTATATTGAAAAAATAGAAGATGCCCTTCAAAAAACAGATATTATTAGAGCAAGAGTATCAAAACTAAAGTATAATGAAGTTGATTTAGTTACAGATCAACCAAATTTAGGTGTAATATCAGCGGATTGCTCAAGATGTGGAGGTCCTTTATATAAAACCAAAAGGGATTTATTGAAATGTGAAATTTGTGAAAATGTAGAAAAAAGGAAATTAGCAAATGATTATGGTTCAGTAAAAACCCGATTAATATTTTAGAATTTTTTCATGTCTTTATAAATGTGAAGAGGGATCTCTTATTCCTAAAACTAAACGAAAAGTATTGTCTTTTACATATAATAGTGTAAAACAAGCACTTCAATTTATTGAAGCAATTAAAAAAAAAATCGTTAATTTAAATATTAATTTGACAATGGATAATGTAAGAATGAAAATAAATATTGAATTAAGTGGTCCAAGAGATTTACAACGTTTAGCGACTTTTTTAATTCAAGATTTATTTAAAGAGATCCTTAAAAAGGAGATTTCTTAACTTATTATTCAGAACTAATAGAAATAAGAGAAAAAAATAAATTATATTACGAATTTTAATCAAATAGGTGTTCCTTTAAATGGCAAAAAAAACAACTACAAGTAAAAAGAATACGACAAAGAATAAAGAATTAGAAGATATAGATGAAGAACTTTTTTCTGCTGATATTGAGGAAGAATATCCGGATACGGAAACTAAAGAAGAGGAAAAACCACAAGAAGAAGTATCAGAAGAGGAAGAAGAAATTCAAAAAATACCAGTAAAAGAAGAAAAATTTTACAAATATTTAAATCTAAAACTTAAGAAAATCAGAGAAAAAGATTATGAACTAAGTATAGAAGGTCAAACTCATGGATTTTGTAATATCTTAGTTAAGTACCTACTAGATATTGAAGGTGTTGAAATAGCTGCTTATAAGAGTACAACTGTTGAGCCATCAAAAGTATTTATTAGATTAAAAAATGGATTTGATATTAAAAAAATTATCTCTGAAGGAGTTTCTCTTCTTGAAGAAGAAGTAATTAGACTTCAAAAAGTTTTTATTAAAAACTTCTGATTCTTTTTGTGTCATATTATGGAAGAAAATAATAATAAAAATGAACTCACATTTCTAATTTCTGATTTAAAAGATAAACCAAAATTAATTGGAACTGATAAAGGTTTAGCGAAAATCGGAGATGGTATTATTAATTTGACATATTCTGTAGCAAAATCGAAATATTTAACACATTTTAAAAGCATTCCTGAATCTCCAATTAGAGAGGGAAAAAAAGTTGATAAACATATTCTTTCTAATGCTTTAAAAAATGCAGACATGAGAAAATATGCAAAAACCCGCCCAGATTCCCATGATTTAGCGAATACTTATGAGGGTCTAATTGCATATGTTTGGTTGTCTGGAAGAATAACCATTAAACAAATTATATCAATCCTTGAGAGTCAACTTGAAGATGATATCTCTAATTATAAAATTGAAAGAATAGAATCAATCAAAGCTTTCACTCATTTATTAAGAAGCGTTAAAAAATTCATTCCTAGGATTGAGTGATTTAATTTGAAAGATTATCCAATAACTATTGGCTTTGATGATGCTAAATTTCGTTTTGATGGACTAAAACAAACTACTCCCTTAATTGGTGTTGTATGTCCAGGAACTAGCGTAGTAAAGGTTGTAAAAAAAGAAATATTCATTGATGGAGATGATTCTACGGATG
>JAHLWE010000002.1 GCA_019058135.1 Promethearchaeota archaeon
AATTTATGGGGCTTAGATGGTTATAAGCTGAAAATATTCTATGGTTATGAACTGCGTGATGCTGAATTAAAAAACATAGAAATTGAGAATTCTCTGAAAAGTCTATGTATAGGTATTGAAAATGAGCGTTATCACAACGCTAAATCATCGTTTATTCATAAATATGATATGATTATGCAGTTATTAAGGGTACATCCATTTGAAAAAGGTAAATTTAATGTAATTTCTCCAAAAATGGTGGATTTCAACTTTCCAAAAAATACTCCATTGCAGAAGGGATATGTTTTAGAAAATGAAAATATCGTTTATATTAATCCTTTAATGGATGGAACTGTAATATTAGGAAATCACGTATCAAATGGCGTTCCTACCGAACACGAAGGAGTTATTTTTCAAAAAATACTCAATCAACATTGCTTAATTTGTGGCACTGTAAATACAGGTAAAACATTTTTTAGCAGTTTTGTTATTAATCAAATAGAAAATTCAGGAGTACTGATTTTTAACTTATTTAAACCTAAACAAGAGGGAATGTATAACGTAGATGTAATTTATAGGTACGGAGATGAGGATTTTGAAACCCCCTACTGTCCACCGCTTATTAATCCTCTCAATAAAGAAAAAATAATTGAAGAGACAGGGGAAATGTATGTAGCTTGTTTAGGGTTAAGAGATGTATTTGAGGAAATAATATATTCGGTAAAACAATTCTATCTCGAATTAAAGTACGAATTGCCACAAGAAATTATGGAATTATTTGACGCTGTAAAGGAATATTTAATAGAAAATCCTTATGATAAAGAAGTCCAAACGAATTTTTTGACGGCATTTGAGAATAGAATTAAACCGCTTAGGAGAAATAGAATTTTGCAAAATACGTTAAGGTTGAGGAAAAACATACCAAAATGGTATAAAGACCTACAAAATGGGAAGAAAGTCTATATAGATTTAAGTATGTGCAGTAAATACGAACAGAGATTTATAGTAAGTGCGATGTTTCAGTTAATCCGTACTTTATCTTCTGGTATTGAAACTAAGGATTTAAGAATGTTGATTGTGGTGGATGAAGCACACAGAATCTTCCACAAGCCGAGAACACAAAACCCAGACCACCACCGATTTATCAGACAAGAAATGTTTGAAATGGTATTTTCAGAAATGATGAAGGCACTTAGAAGTGCAGGAGTGGGTGTAATGGTCATTGACCATGAGTCATATCGCTTGTTTGATTGCATTGTTGAATTAACGGGGTTAAAAATATTGTTTCGCATGGGAGAACGAGGTGCTGAACTTTTTTCGAAGAACAAAAATGAGCAATCAATACTTACCCAACAAAAAAATAGAGAGGCGTTAATCCTAAATAGAACTACAAGCGAGAAATACCAAATAAAGACAATTGATATCGAATTATCTGAAAGAATTAAATTTAGAAAAACAAGAGAGAAAACAAAGGTGACCGTAATTGAGTGATTTAAAGAAGGAACGAAAAAAGGAGATTTGGAAACCGAATGAAAATATTAATGAAGTTGATGAGCATAAAAAAATGGAGAGAATTATTGAACAAGCGGAAAAAGCTGGGAAGAACGAATATGATGAAAGGGAGAAAATGAGAAGGATTCTCGATAGAGCAAAAATTAGGTCAAGAGATTCTCAAAGCGATGTTGAAATGGCAAAAAAAATTATGGGAGCAATGGATGAGAAATATCGCCCTGAATTTATTGAAAAACCAAAAAACGACCGAGAAGAACATAATGAAAAAGGAATGGTGTTTACGTCTAATATTAAAGTAGAACGTCCAGAAAGAAAGAGCGATATTCCAGATAAAAAAACTAATAAACCAGAACAAAAAAAACCAACTGAGAAAAAAGATAAAATCAAAGAAAGTAGAGAAAAGGAAAAAAAGAAAGAACCAGAGAGAGAAAAAAGAGAAATTACGAAAGAGAAACAAAAAACACAAGAAATTAGCGGAGAACAAAAAAAACAACAAAAAGTTAAGGAAAAGGAAAGTAACGATAGTGAAAAAATAAAGGAAAAAAAGTCAAAAAATACAGATAGAAAAAAGAAGGGAGATATTTCAAGCAAAAAAAACATAATTAGAGAACCTAAGAAAGAGAAGGATAAAGAGATTGAGAAAAAGAAGGCAACGAGGGATAATTTAGAAAAGCACAAAGAACCTAAAGATATAATAAATGATATTAATCATTTAAAAAGACAACGAAACGAAAATAGTAATTTGATTGATTTTTGTAAAAAGAAATTAAAAGAGGGGAATTTTGACGGAATTATTACACGTGAAGGTCACGAGCAAAAATTAAAAGAATTAATAAAAAAAAATGAACAAATAGAAAAACAACTAAGGGAATTTAACGATAACTCTTCTCACTCAAAAAAAATAAATAGTGAAAAATTAAGAGTGAAAAAAGGAGAGGTATTGGAAAAGAAAATTACCGAGTTGAAACAAAAACAAAAAAGCGAAGAATTGAATGAAGGAGAGCAAATTTCAATGGAAAAAGCTAAAGAATTAGGAAGAAACCTCCCCATCCGTGAGAAACAAAAGCAAGAGAAACAAAAAGAGATTCCAAGATTTAAAGAAAGGATTCCGAAAGAAAAGCAAAGATACATAGAATCTAACCGAGAAAAAGAGAAATCAGAAGAGAAAATAAAATCAGAATCCTCTTCAGTGAATAATGAGAAAAAAGATTTAACTTCAGAAAAACAAAAATCTCAAGAAATCAAAAGAGAAGGAGAAAAAACGTATCAAAAGCAAGAGAAGGAGAAAGAAGAGAACCGGAATGAGGTATTAAGAAAAGAGACTAGAAAGGAAAGAGAGGAGCAGATCTGGAACGATCC
The DNA here is from genome assembly GCA_019058135.1 of Promethearchaeota archaeon. GTDB lineage: Archaea > Asgardarchaeota > Lokiarchaeia > Sigyniarchaeales > SOKP01 > 6H3-1. The sequence goes on from JAHLWE010000002.1 coordinate 2,851, forward strand.
AGAAACGGAAGTAATAAATAGTGACATGTTGAAATTAAATAATGAATCATGCAGTATAGAATCTATAAAAACAGAAATTAAAAAAGTGGAGCTTTTAAAGGAGAGTATAAAAGAAGAACAAAACCAAGAGGATTTAAGAGAGGGTTTGAAAGTGGGTTTAAAAGAGGATATAAGTAAAGACGCTGGAGGGGATTTAAAAAATTTAAAAATACCAGAAGACCTCTTTTATAAAGAAAAAAATGGTATTCACTGCAAGGATGTAAATTTATTAAAGAAAATATATGAAACACAAAAATCATTTCTTAAAATTGAATTATTCCTAAAAAATCAAGACTGTAAAAAAGTTCCAAGTAGTTTTACGCTACGACGATTAGTTCAAAAGTCATTTAAATCTAAAATAGGGTACAAGAATTGGAGAAGCGGTATTAAGT
>JAHLWE010000391.1 GCA_019058135.1 Promethearchaeota archaeon
ATCTTCTCAATTGTTGCGCATATCGACCATGGGAAAACAACAACTACAGATTATCTTTTAGAAAGAGCGGGGCTTATGCGAGAAGAAGATGCAGGTCTACTCCTTGCGACCGACTCGGATGAAGAAGAACAAGAAAGGGGTATTACGATATTTACAAGCGTTGTATTACTTGCTTTTACTGATCCAAGAACCTCAGACGATGAGGAACCTTATATATTTATGATTAATGACACTCCTGGACATATTTCATTTACTGGTGAAGTATCACGTGCCTTAAGGGCTTCAGATGGTTGTATAATCTTGGTAGATGCCTTGGAAGGAGTAATGACTCAAACTGAAACGAATATTAGATTAAGCGTTGGAGAAGAATTATGTAAGCCCGTTTTATTCATTAATAAAGTTGACAGATTAATTAATGAATTAAAACTCAGTCCCAAGCAGGTTTATGAGAGAATAGATAAGATTCAAAATGAGGTTAATGAATTAATAAAAAAGATCGCCCCGAAAGGAATTGATTGGAGAGTTTCATTTCCAAATAATAGTGTTGCAATTGGTTCCGCGAAGGATGGTTGGGGCTTCACCCTTGGAATTCTTAAGGAAAACAATATTAAACCAACCTTTGTTTTTGAGAAATATAACGAAGGAGATATTGCATATTTGAGAAAAAATCTCAGATTAGATGATTCTCTATTAAGAATGGTTGTAGATCATCTTCCAGATCCTTTAACAGCATCAAAATATCGAATTCCAAAAATCTGGTCTGAAGGTGATTTAGATTCAGAACTAGGCCAAGCATTATTAAATTGTGATCCAAATGGGCCGTTATATGGAATGATAACGAAAATATTTATTGATCCTAAGTCTTTTCGTGCAACTTTAATAGGTAGAGTATTTTCTGGGACGCTAAATGCTTCAGATTCAATATATTTATTAGGCAAAAAAGAAAAAGTACGGATAAAACGTTTAGGTGTTATGGAAATAACCGATATTTTAGATACTGAAAAAATCCCCGCAGGTAATCTTTTCGCAATATATGGTTTTATTTGTCCTACTGGAGAAACTTTCATTGCAGCAAATATGGCACCAGGTAAGGGGGAATATTTCCCATCATTTGAGCAAATTAAATATGCTTGTGAACCTGTAGTATCGCGAAGTATAAAACCAAAGGATCATCAAGATTTAGCAAAATTAGGAGAGGTTGTGCAAAAATGGTTAATGGCTGATACTACTGCCGAATTTAGATTAGATGAAGAATCTGGCGAATATATATTATCTGGTATTGACCCTCTTCAGATAGATATTTTAACAAAACGTATTAATAAACAAGTACCTATTGAAGTTGGAGATCCGATTATTGTATATCGTGAGAAAATCGAAAAGTCAACCTCCGACGTTCATACAAAATCTGCAAATGTTCACAACAAATTTCTTATGCATATTGAATCTCTTGATGATACTTCCTTAGAACTAATCATGTCGGGGAGAATTGGAGAATATATGCCTGAGAAAGAGAGAGCAAAAATTCTTAGAGAAGAGGCTGGTTGGGATACAAAAGAAGCTAGAAGGATTGTAGATATATATAAAGGAAATGTTCTAATCAATGGAACGATGGGATTGCAAAGATTTAACAGAGTTAAATCATATTTAGTTGCGGCGTTTCGCGATTGGACTCAAAGTTGCGTTTTAGCTAAAGAACCTGCTTTAGGTTTAAAAATAATTTTTACTGATATGGTTATTCACGAGGATCCAAGGCATACTCAATATAATCAAATAGCTGGGATGGTTTTTTCAGGTTTTTCCTTAGCATTTCTAAAAGGTAATCCACAAATGTATGAACCTATTCAGAGGGTCGATATTAAAACTCCCGCAGGGACGGAATCGGGTATCATTTCGATTTTAAACCAACATCGAGGAAAAGTTGTGAATGTTAGTTCTGATGCCGATTATGTGACTGTTCATGGCGAAATTCCTGCTTCGGAAACTCTAGGAATTGATGACGATTTTAGAGGTGCTACACAAGGTCGTGCCTTTTTTGGTTATGAATTTAAAGCGTTTGAAAGAGTTCCGACTAAAATGCAAGAGGATCTAATCATGGATATTAGAAAAAGAAAAGGGATGAAATTGGAATTACCAAATCCGAGGCCATGGGAACGTTTTATCTACAAACGAACTTAATTTTTTTATGATTTTTTAATTTATCATATTTCAAAATTACAGTAATTTATCAAAATTTGACCGATTAATATAAATTATTCCTATTGATTACTTATTTATAAGGATTTTACTATTTTTCATTCTCAATAAGGAAAATTTCAATAGGAAAATAAATTTAAAATTATATTATTCAAAATATAGATTAATTCTCTATTAAATAAAAATAAAAGTAATAAAGATATGCGAGATGGCGAACGAGAAGAGGAAATTGATGAGAAAATTGACAAATCTGAAAATGAGGAAGATCAAAATATAGATCTTGAAACTTATATGAAAGAAATGGATATGCTTTCTGAGGATTTTTCAGATTTAAGTGATTTCGATATTGAAGAATTGCAGGATATTAAAGAAGCCATTGAAGAAGTTAGGAGAGGAAAATTAGAAGGAGAAATCTCAGAAGATCAAACAGAGGAAGCAGCAGTCTCTGAGGAAATATCCATCGAAGATTCAGAGTTAATGGCATATTTAGATGAAAGAGAACAATTATCCCAAGACTTTACATATATTCAAGAACTTGATTTAGATGAATTACGAGACATGAAAGAGGCAATAACAACGATAAAAAGTGAGACTAAAGAGATAGAATCTATAGAGAAACCAGAACATCCTATTTCAGAAGGATTAGAACAAAAAATACGATTAGAATTAGAAAAAAGGAAAGAAATTCAAAAAAAGAAGGAAGTAACAGTTGAGGATTTTCAAAACTATATTAAAGATAAACGTGAAAAAATTTGGTATCATTCTTTATATCATCTTGTGTTCGGGACGGAAGATCACAGCGCCTTAAAAGAAGAATTGTATGATATCTTAAAGGAAACTACAAGCAAAAGCCCATTTGATGATATACCCCAACAACAATTTTATTTTGGGTTAGGTTATCTCCTTAGATTAAAATTATATGATAAAGATATTATAAGATATAAAGGAGGGAAATTCAAAATAAATGTTAATGTAGATACTTTAAAGAGAAGTTTAGAAGAAAATGGAGAACCTATAAGCCGACGCCCAATTATACCAAAAGATGAACAAGATAAAATGATCTCAGATTTTTTAAAAGATGATTTTGAAGATATTTAATTAAAAATCTAATTAATAAAACAAACACTTTTTATGTGAAAATAATTTATGACTTCTGAGGAGCAATTAAAGCCTGTTTTGATAATTATTGGAAATTCTAATGTTGGGAAGACTAGTCTTACACGTTATTTAGTTAGTAATCCCAAAAAATTTAAGGGGAAAACTGGAAAAATCCCTGGCACTACTTTATTATTAAAAAAAATTCAAGACCCTTTGATGCCCTTTGACATTTTGGATTTACCAGGTTTCGGGTTTATGAAGAGAACGAGTAGAAGAAGAACAGAACATATAAAGAAAATGATTATAATCCATATAGAAAAACATTTTAAAGAATTCTTTTTAGGAATAGTTGTAGTAAATGCCCTCAGGATTAGGGATGAGTTGGAAAAGTGGTTTTATAAAAGTGAGGAGACCATACCACTTACATTTGAATTCATTAATTTATTCAAAGAATTCAATACACCAGTATTAGTTGTATTAAATAAAATTGATAAATTAAATTTAATTGATAGAAAAAAAATAGAAACATTCTTTTTTGATAGTGCTACAAAATTTGGTCTAAAATTAGTAAAATTTAATGAGTTTAAAGGTTTTGATGGTAGTGTTTTTCCAGTTCTTATGACTTCTGCTCTTAAAAAAATTGGCATTAAAGAATTGAAAGAAATAGTTGAGTCTCAGTTTAAAAAAATTACTCCATAATAGTCGTGATAATAAGTCTTTTGTTTGAAAAAATCATTTAATTAGAAATAAGTAAAATTTTATTTATTTGATCAACCAATTGATCACAAGTAAAAGTAAATTAATTACTTATTTCTAATTTTTTTTTATCCCAATTAACTCCAAGAAGTATATCTCGACTTCTCTCGTTCTTATATAGAGTAGGGAAATTTCCTAAATTACTTATTTTTTCTGCGAATTCTTTTATATCTTCAAATTCTGGGAAAAAGAAATCTAAATCTTCAGAAGATTTTAGGCGTTCTTTAATTAATAATGCTTTAGCTTGAAGTGTAAATCCTTTAATATCTAAGAAGTTAGGTTTTGCCCGTTTTATTATATCTAAATATTCTTTAATAAATATTTCCTTTAGATTTAAATTTTTAACTGCAGTTATTCGGACAACTGTTCTACATGATAATGAGCCTAATAAATCCATAGTCTTCATTAATTTTTCCCAGCTATTTTTAAGCATAGGTCTGCAAATTTTTTTATAAGTTTTTTCATTAGAGGCTGATAGAGAAATATATAATTGAGAAGGAAAATGCTCCATTGATTCGATTCTCTCAGGGAATGTGCCATTTGAAACAATAAAAGTCGTCATTTTTCGCTTTTTAAATTCTGCCACAAAATCAGAGAGTAAAGGATATAAAAAAGGTTCCCCATCAAGTGATATTGCCGCATGTTTTGGTTTCATTGATTCTTCATGAACCTTTTCAATTTCTCTTAAAGTCGTGATATTTTTATTTACTAAAGGTTCAATATCCACGTCAGACTTTATTTGTCTTTTGATGCTTTTCTTTATACAATAATGGTTAATATCACCCTCAATATAATCCATAAACCCCATATTTTTTAGAAATACTATAGCCCGATCTATTTTGGTTTTACTGGCATCTATTATTCTTGATATTGATTGAATTGATTCAGATTTATTATTTTTCAATATATATTTCAGAATTTTAATTATGATATGATAATTATCAATGTATCTCTTTAATGGTAAATGATTTTGAATAAGATTTTTTTGATGTCGAATCATTTCATTAACCAATTCCTTGGGTTCGTCTGGTACAACATTAAAGGTAGCACCCAATGAACTCTGAAGATCTCGCCAACAAAATACACATTGATGATTACAAAAAGGAACAGATGGCGTATTTTGCAGACATAAATTACTTTTTACACTAAAAATACCTTTATAACAATTTTGATTATCTCTTCCGGTCATTAACCGCTGTTCTAACCAGTGACATGGTTTTATCGCCGAATGTTTATTTTTCCCAACAATACGATAATTAGATTTTAGGTAATCTTGTATAAATTGCTCCGTTATTTCATTTTTCCACTTTTTTTCTGTGCTCATCTAATTTAATTTAAGTATTTTAATTAATATAAATTAAGTATTTTAGAGAAAAAATGAATATTTATTACTAGCCTTAAAATTAAAATCTAATCAAATGTGAATATGATGGTTGAAAAAATCAAATCCAGCTTACTTAATTTGGGATTGAAATTCATCTCTATTGAAGAGAAATTATTCCGAATGTTTATAGAGACTTCACCAACTAAGGTTAATGAGATTGTTATTTTACCCGCAGTAAAGCTTGTAATGGAAAAAGTCGTTAAAAGATTAAAAAATAAAATAAGACATGGAAATGTCTATAATGGTAAATTAGGTAATGTAGAAGTCAGTGTAATTCAGAGTTTAATTGGCACACCCTATATTGCTGAAAAATTGGAGTGTTTAAAATTTACAAAATGTAAGGTGATTATCCGAACCGATTTTTGTGGTGGATTAAATATTCCTGGTAGATCAATTGAGCCAGGAAAAATAATAATTCCTGAGAGTGCGTTCTGCGGAGATGGTGTGTCCCCCTATTATATTCTGAAATATTATGAAGAACTTAAGAATTTAGAATTTATAAAAAATCCTATTGAAGGAATAAGTAAAATTAAAGCAGGAAACGAGAGGATATATAAAATATCTCCATCAAATGAGCTGAATGAAATTTTATTAAATACTGCTGAAAGTTTATATTCAAATAAGATATTAACCGGACCAATTTGGACTACTGGTGCTTTATTTTTGGAGACGGATGACATTGCAAAATCTTGGATAAAAGAAGGGATTATTGGAGTCGATATGGAAAGCTCTTTATTGTTTTTGTTAGGTCAATTATTTAATATTAAAACGGCTTCTGTAATTTCTGTCTCAGATGTAGTAGGACATGAAAAATATGATATATTTAAATCAAATTATATACATCCAGAAGCATTCACTGGAATCGATAGGATTATTGAGATTGTAATTAATTCATTAAAAAAAATCAAAAGCATTCTTTAAATTTAACTAAAATTTTAAAAAAAATTTAAGCTTCAATAAATTTTGGCTCTTGAAAATTTTGATTATATTGTTTTAAAAGATTTAAATTTACATTATATATATTTTTCCCCTTCTCTTCCACCGACTTGAGGAGTTCGAAATTTAACAAGCGTTTAATATGATATTGAATTGTCCCATGGAAAACTTCTAAATCATTAGCAATTGCAGTAATTTTTTTAGAAGGTTCTTGGATAAAGGCTTTCAGAATCGCAGGTATTAAATTATTTTGAAATAATATTACTAAAACTTCGTATTCTTCAGGAAAGTCCTTTAGAAAGAAATATAACGTTTTTCCAAATTTTTTTGATCTTACAATTTCAAATTTTTCAAGAACAATCAAATATTTTATAAAAGGATTTCTTGTAATTTTGAGTTCTGATTCTATCTTTTTACTTCTACCATGAATACCTGGATTAGATTTTATAAATTTAATAATTTTTTGATATTTTGGATTATTCAAAATCTCTTCTTTTGTTCTTCTCTCATTAGTCACAATATATTTTTTCTGTTCTAATGACCGAATCGCTAAAAATAATTCTTCCTTACTATAGCCCCTTGAATATGATAATTTTGCAATACAATCTGCATATAGCTTTTCTACCAATGGAGGTAAAGTCTCAACTCTATCAACAGAGATTTTTGAATCAAATTTTTTTAATTTCAATGTTTTTTTGGCAATCTTTAGAACATCCTTCTCAATTTGAGATAATTCTTCAAAATCAGAAATTTTTTCAATAATATCAACTTTTTCTTTAATTATTTGAACTCTATTAATTGATTTTTCTTCTATTTCTGATTTTTCTTTATCTCTTCTTTCTTGTAACGACATTTTTTCCACCATATTCTTATGAAAATCTAAGTTGTTTCTTCTAAAAACTTCAGATAGATCTCCTGTTCACTGACGGGCATATATCTCAACTGTTCAATGATTTGTTGTAGATATTTAGGATTTAAATTTAACTTTTTAACTCGTAAAATCAGTTTCTCTGATAATTCTCGATTAAGTTCAAATAGTTCATTAAGATATTTTTCCTGCTCCTCCTCTGTTAAATACACAAATTCTTTCAAAATTTCTTTTTTATCTTTCTCTGGAATATTCAAATCAAGTATTTTCCTTCGAATTTTTTCTGATAAAACATTAAAAATCTTTAAAAAATATCTTTCAACAATCTCTCTATCAGATTCCTCGGAAATAGGTAATAATGAATCGTGTAATTTTAATTTTAATGGTTGTTTTTTGAATTTTTTCTCGATTTTCTCATCCATCTTCTTTTGTTTCTTAGCTTCCTTTTCTAATTGCTTTTCTGATTTTTTTTCAATAGGTTTCTTTACTGTCTCAAAGAAAGGAATTTCCTCCAGTCTTTTATCCCTTTTTTGAGCTTCACTTTCAATATCCTTTTTCTCTTCTATTGGAAAAGGTTTTAAAGGCGGTATTTTTTTAGCGGCTAAAGGAACCGAGATATATTTTTGATCTTTTCCTTTTTCATCGCTTTTTATTTCATAAGGTGATTTTGGAGGTTCTTGCCGATAAGTTGGTGGTTGAGGTGGTATTAACTCTTCGGTAGTTGATACTTTTCGAGAAGGATCATAATAAATGATTTCTGGCTGTCCTTTTTGAGCTAAAATTATTATCGTAATTGCTTTTAGCAAAATAAAAATTCCTGAGGCTCCAAAAAGGCATCCAATAATTCCTGCGACTAAAAATACTCCACCATCATGTTCTTTAAAGATCTTTTTGGGTGCTATTAAGGGAGATTTTTTCTTATCGATAGAAACTCCTATTATTGATAATAAAATTATAATAAAATATGGAATAATAAGAACTGGAATCATGTATTCAAGAGGAAATAAACCAATTGATATAATTTTTGCAACATATCCAAGTCCTAAAATTATAATAGATACGGCAGCATAACTTGATATTGAATTTAATGAGTCTTCTATTAACAATCCCCAATCATAGCCTTGGAATTCTTGATTTTTCTTATCATATATAATGTAAATAATTAATAGAAATCCTTTTATTAATAAAACAACACCTGCACCATATACAATGCATCCTAAAATTCCCATTGCAAAAGCTGAAACGCCAGCTTTATTATATTCTCCCTTCTTAATTAAAGGTGCTAGATACTTTTTATCAAAATGCGCAATTCTAAGCCCAAAAATAAAGAGTGCTACTGATTCAAAAATAATACTTAAAAATTGGAGATCATTTCCAATTCGATTTAATTGAAATATTCTAAATAAAGAAAGTATAGAAACAATGATTAAGATAATATAAGATAATTTATTGATATCCTGAATTACATTATTAATATTAACCATTCCCCGTTGTGAGATCTTACGTTCTTTAGGTTTCCGAGGGGATGGCTGTTTTATTTCTTTAAGTTCCTTTTTTTCTTTAACCTTTAAATCTTTTTCTTTTAATTCACGGAATTTAACTCCCTCTAAAAGAAACTTGTATCCACAATTTTCACAAAAAATTTGGATTCCTTTCTCGATTCTTTCAACCAATTCTATGGGAAATTGATGTCCACATTCCCTACAAAAGTATTTTGAACTTTTAACATTTTTTTGTTCATCATTCATTTCTAATATTCCTCTCTGAGTTATATTTTAATAACAAATAATAAAAAAATATTTTGGAAATTTTTTTTAAGTATATGATTCTATTATTGATTGATTTTCTGGCTGTTCGTCTAATTCATTTATCATGTCTCTTCTAAAACATTGACCGCAATGAATACAAAAAGTCATACCATTGGAATCCAAATGTTCGTGCATTTTATCAGTAAATTTCATCCCACACTCAGTACAGTAGCAATATTCAAGATCTTGTTCATTTTTTAATGATTTATCAATCATTCTTGGTAATTCTACAACGGACTTTTGAGAATTCTCTCTTTTATCGGTTATTTTATCTGCCAAGGGAACTTTATGGTCTCCTGAATTTAATATTTTATCTATTAAATCAACCATTTTATTTATAACAAATTTAAAACCCTTAAAAATTCCCTTTAATATATAGAACATCCCCAAGCAAAGATATTTTATCAAATAATAGACCCCAATACACACAAGCACTGTAACACTGACAGCAAATGCTACAATTAAGCTAGTAAATATGATCTGTTCGACTGGGCTAAGCCCATTAAACCAATTAGTCCAACCAATTATTATATCTAATATCATTTTCCTCATTTTTTTATTTTTTTTTCTTGATTAGGATATTAGATAAATAATATTTAATTGATTTTTAGACCAATTATTATCAGAATTCCCAATACTAATTAGAAAAATTTTGAATTATTCAAGTGAAGAATTGTTCAGTTGATCAGTGGATCTTTTATATTCTTTTAATTCTTTTTTATAACCGACATAATAAATTATGAAGAAAATAGAAAAGTATATTATTATAATAATAGACATTAACATTAGATAATCTCTAGTGAAAGCTAATAAATACAGAGATATCCCTAAAATAAAGCCGGTCAGTAATCTAAGATTTGTATTGGATTTTCGATATCTCAATTTTTGAGTTCCCCAATCAATTAATGGAATAATTGGAAGTATAATACATAAAAAGAAAGCAAGTTCCTGATTGAATGGAATTTTGGTGATGTTTTCATACAAATAAACTATAAATGATGAAAAAACAAGTGAAATAATCATTCCACTACATCTGGAACAGAAATATACATTCGTACGTCCAAATTTTATTTTAAATGTATGATCAATTTCAAAATATGAATGATGAGTTAATAACACATTATAAATTTCTCTCTCAGTCGAAGAAAATAACATGTCAATTATGAAGATAAGAATTGGAACTAAAAACACAGCCGATATAATTATCTCCATAAATAATTTAAAACCAACATTTAATAAAATTAATTCTAACTCGAGGTCAGATTTAAGCGCAGTAAAAAATACGGAGAAAATTAAAATAATAAAGGAGGAAATAATGAAAACCAGAAAATTGTTAAAAATTTTAGTTGTCCCTTTTTGATATTTTAGCGGTTTATATTCATATATCCCAAATAATAACCCCATTAATCCGATAATAATAATCCAATCGATGTAAATTGAGTGCTCAGGAAAAAAGCTTAGTTGATATAAAAACTCTCCTAAAAAACCACTAATAAAACCAATTTTCCATCCAAAAAGGTTTGAAAAAATTGCGAAAATAAACAATGATAAATTAAATTGAATAAAAAAGGTTTGATTCTCAATAAAAGGTCTGGAAATAGAATTAAAATTAATAGAACAGTAATAATAAATAATTATAAAAACAAATACTCTAAACAAAAATAAAAAAATTGCTCTTAAATTATTTAAAAGTTTCATCTAAATCTCTATTTAGGTTTAGTTTTGTTTGCTCAAAACCTTTTCTTAAAACTTTAAGGATTAAACCTTTAGCTGTAGGGACAGTTAATATTGAGGAATCCCCCTCTACTATTTTAATACATTGATCGGTAAATTCTAATTGTTCAGAAAGAGATTTATAAGCCGTCTCTCGATCCTTGAATGCAAATCTTACCAAATCATCATAATTCTGAACATTTCCTGTTATTTTTAACATCTCTACTGCTCCTTTAACTTGAGCAATATAAGCCTTTTTATTGATTTCTCTCAATTTAGAGTAATTTTTATGATTCTTTTTGCATTGTAGATCTGTTTGATCTCCCGATAAATAAATTGGAAAACTCTCCTCGATTATTTTGTTAAAATATTCTGGAGTATTTCCATTTAAAATCAAGAGTTTAGCTGAATTTAAAGTAATTTCAATTTGTTTTAAAGTTCCTTCTTTTAATTCTTTGTTGGACCAGTATCTATAAAAAGCATTTATAAATGGTTTAGTAATAAAATTAAATATTCCCGTATCTAGTTCTTTATTAATTAAATTTTTCCCTCTACGAATCGCATCATTCATTTGGACGATCATTCGATGTTTAATGATTTTATAATTTCTATCAATGATTTCTATGTTTGACTCAGAATTACTCATAAAATCTAGACCTCGAATTAAAAAATAAAATATATGATTAAATTTAAAAATTTAGAAATCAAAAAAAGTATTAAAGGTATTGAAGATCTCATAATATTTTTCTACTTGTTAATATTGCTCAGATAATAGGTGATAAAAAATTCGATATATGTTCCGTATCCTTGTCCTAGGTAAACCAGAAAGTTCAATACCATATATAATGAATACGGGTGTCGAAGATGGAGAAGACCAGGAAGATATTTATGAGTGTTATAAAGAAATTAAAGTATTTGATAATATATGTAATTTAGAAATTGATGTTGTTGCAAAACTTACAGCAGATTTTGATGAAATTATTCCTAATGTTGATGGCATAATTTATTTTCTTAACCCGATGGAAAAAAGGGAGTGGGATTTATTTGAACTTTTATCAGAAATTATTTCAGATGTAAGAAGAGGCATCCCCATAATTATCTTTTTTTATAGTCCTGGTAGAATTATAACAATCTCTTCTAATATCTTGTTAGAAGGAGTTTGGAAAAATTATCCCTTATATGAAAGTTTTATTAATTTACCACCTAATCAATTTTACAAGGTGCTTAGCACACTTACAGAATCAATGATTACAAGTAAAATACCAATCAATGCAGAAAATGCTTGGATGCGGCTTTCTATTTTTATATCACAAGCAAATACTTTTTATCAAGAGGGTAAATATTATGAATCTGCAAGAGCTACAGAGTGTGCAGCCAGAGTTGCAAATATATATAATATGGATGATTTCTTTATATACGGGGAGCAAGCATCTTTCTTATATTCAAAAGCATATAGATATTTAGAGGCATCAAATGTTCTACAAGAGATTGATAAAGAGAAAAGTCTCTTATTTAAAAGATATTACGTTGATAATATGATTTCATATGGAAATCGACTTTTTAATAAAAATAATTTCGATGAAGCTGCAAACCAATATGAAACTGCTGGAAATTGGGCTTCTCTAGAATTAGAAGATAAAGAAATTATTCAACAAGCATATAAATATGCCATTCATTCATGGATTTCAGCAACGAAAGTCGAAAATGCCTTTATTATTTGCCAAAAAATGAATAGGATAGACAAAAAAGATATATTGAATGAAATAACTGATAAAATTAATGCGTCTATAGACTATTTAATCTCGGTAAATAAGTTAAATACTGCTAGAGAACAATTATACTTATCAACAAATATGTATCAAAAAGAAGGGTTGTTCGAAGATCTAGAGAAAATTGCAAAAAAACTTGCAGAAACATTAATCCTAATCTTTAAAGATAAAATTAAAAAAAATGATATTTATAGTGCTAAAGAGACATATGATGAAATTGTGAATATTTGGAATATATTTGATGTTGAAAGAGTTAATTTAGATAATCAATTAGAAAAAATAATACGTTCATTTGCAGAAGTTCTTAATTTCAATATGGTTAGTCTTTTAATTAATGAATTAAATTCTTTAGATTTGAAGAAAAAATTGACGGAATTCGTTTCTGAAGTTGAAGATAGTGATAGAGCACGGAAAAAAAAGGAACAAGAAGAATTTATTGAACATGGAGTTGTAATCCTAAAAGAATATATTAAAGCAGAAAAAAATATCTTTTTAAATACTAGTAAAGAAGCAATTGATTTAGCAAATCATCATGTTTCTAAAGGAAAAATAATCCAAGGGGCTAATATATTAATAGAGCAATCTCAATTGTTAAAGCATCTTGGAGAAGATGATTTATCTGATGATGTTAATATGCAAGCTTTAAATATTTTAATTGAGGGTAATTTTTTACCCGAATTTATTTATCATTCTAAGCCTTTAAAAAGAATCACAAAGAAAAGGTATTTCCAAGGAAAATTACTTCAAATTATCAATTCAATAGAGTTAATTTATAATAAGGACGGATATTCAAAAATTGAGAATTATATTGATAAATTATTAAGAATATATAGGTCTCTAATGATTTATGAGGGTTCAACAAAATTTTCTGAATTTTATATCGAATTAATAAAAAAATACGCATTAAAAATAATTGAAAATAACGAAAACATAAAAGGCATAAAATCATCGCTTGCACTAATCCAACAGGCATTATATATCTCATCATCATATTTGGATAATAAAATAATAAATTTTGACGAGATATATAAAAAAATAGCTGAAACTTATATTCTTTTAGAAGATTTAAGTCTTGCAAATACTTACAATCAAAGAATTGAGAATAGAAGATATTCAAAAATCATTAGCAAAAAAATCCATAAACTAGAATCAGAAAGAAGTGCATTAAAAGCTGAAAAAGCTAAAAAAGCAGTTAAAGGAGAGCTCTTAAAAGAAAAATTATCAATATTAAAACAAAAAGCTAAAGAAGCTTTAAGTGAACTTGGGGGGCAATTCAAATCGAGAAAAGGATTAAAAAGAGCATATTTTCAAACACCTCTTATGTTACTTAATAAGAGAGAATATGAAGATTCAATTGCTGCTTATAAAGATGTTGCTATTAGATTAACGAAAATTAAAAAATATAATTTAAGTGCTATATCCATCGCGGTTGCATGTTTAATTTTATTAAAAGAAAATCAATTTGAAAAAATTCCAATTTTTATAAATTCTATTAGAAAAGAATTGAAAGACTATGTAAAAATACTATTCGAAACATTTCCGGTGAAAATCATTGAATATATTATAGAAATGAGGAAATATGAAGATGAAAAAAGAATTAAAGAAGCTATTGGTTTCATGAAAACTCTCCCACTCTTCGAAATAGAAAAATTAGTATTAAGTTTATATCTAGGAGAAGATATTGATATAGCAGCTCCAGAAATGAAAGTAGAAAGAAAAATAATAGAAATTCCTGAGGGAAAAATTGAACAATCTTCTATTCAAAAGGGAAAAGAGATAAAAGCTGATATTTTACGTAAAGAAAAAGCAGAAATAGTTAAAAAGAAGATCCTATTAGAACAAAATTTAGCAAAGTTAAAACAAAAACAAGTAGATCTAAAAAGAACCGTAAAAGAAGTCCTTAAAAAAAGAAGTGCTTTAAGAAGAAGATACTATAATGAGATCTTAGATTTATTAAACAAAAATGATTTTAGAGAAGCGGCAAACAAGTATCTCCACGTTGCTACAATACTGATTAAACGAAAAGATTTTGAAAATGCAAGTTTTATTATACTCTTATGGGGACTCTGCTTATTTAAAACAGACCAATCTCTTCAATCAATCAAAACAAAATTGGGAGTAATTCTTGATACATTAGGAATTTCGAAAGAGTTAATAAAAGATACATTCTATAATCTAATGCTATCTTTTTTAATTGAAGCAAATTTAGCAGGAGAAAATGATTTATATGAATTGGGTAAAAAAATATTGAGTGTAGATGTCCTACCTCTATTTAATGAGGAAATTATTCTCATTTCTTAGGTTATAGATAATAATATCTAATTAATGTGTAAGACTTCTCAACTTTTTGTTTTTAATACCGAAAATGCAAATTTGAGCAGGTCCTTGCATCTCATACGCAAAGTAACTTCGGTAATGTTAGATAAGTCTGCAATCTCTTTTTGAGTGCGCGGCTCATTATATTTCTTTGCTCCAAGGTAGATAGCTGCACATGATATTCCTTTAGGATCTTTTCCAGCAATTCTAAATCCATTCTTTTTAGCCCTTTCAATTATTTCAATTGCATAATTCCTTACTTTCATGGATAAATGTAGGTCTTCAACGAATTTATCTACATATCGCTCAGGATCGAAATATTGAACTTTTAAATTTAATTTAGGCAGTACTTCCATAAATATGAGACGATAAGCTTTCACAACCTTTTTCTTGGGCAATTGTGCAATTTTTACAATTTCATCAATCGTTCTAGGAATCCCATGAACACGAAGTGCTGCAAAAATTGAAGCAGTAAGTAATGTATCTATACTACGGCCCATAGTAAGCTTTTCTTTAACGGTATAGGTATAGATCCTAAGACTGTCCTCTGCTACTGTGTCTGGAATGCCTAATACTTTTTGGAGTCTTTGTAAATTAGGCAATGCTATCCATAAATTTCTTTCAAAGCTAGTAGTAAGAGAACGATGTATTTTAGCAAGTCTATTAAACTGTGATTTGTATTTAGGCGTTAATAATATGCCTCGTGCATCTCTCTGACCTTTTATGACTGTACGTGGGCCAATGGGACTATAAACAGGTTCATTCTTCTTACGTTTTCTTACTTCTTCTTGAGTAAACGCTCTTCGTGGAGAATCATCAAAAATTTGATAATACACACATCCACAGTTTAAACACACCACATAACCATTCTCCTCAATTAATTTAACTGAATCGCAACAAGGTTCTTCGTTCTGGCTAAAATATTGGTCATTTTGCTTGAAATCTTTTTTACTCATAGAAATATTAGATTTTATTGGGGGTTTCAATAACAATTAAATGAGAGTTTAAATATTTATAATTTTAGTAAAAAATGTTAATAATTTACTTAAAAAACTAATTGTAAAAATAATTTTATGTTTAATCTTTTATCTTTAATCCAAAGAACTTCTTTTTTTACTGATCAATTGTCTGAATTATTAAGAATATCTTTTAAAGAGTGATTAAAATATATGAATATCATTATATAATATAGGCGGAAAAAATTTAGTTTTAAAATTAGTATAAAAATTAAATAACATTAAAAAAATATTAAAAATATTAGAAAAATGATTGTATATTATGAGTAAAGAGTCCAAAGAGTCTATTGCACCATTTTTAAAATATTTTGATAAAAAATTTCTTAATCTCAAAGAAATTAAATCAATTGGGGATTTAGCAAAATTACCAATATTTGCGTATAAATTTTTCACTAAAAATGATACAAAAATCATTTCAAAACTATTTGACATTAATGTTATTGAAGATTTAAGTAAATTAGATAAAGAAAAACCATTTGACCAATTTTTTTCTCTTGATGCCACCGAAGATCCAATTAAACAAGCTAAAATCGTTGAAAAAATGAGAAAACAAATTGATATACTTACTGAAAAAATTCCTAACCTTGAAACAAAATTAAAGAAAGGGATAATAATAAGTGATGTTATGGTTCGAACAGCGAAAAAGAAAGAACCAATTAAGAAGAAAGAAACCAAAATAATTTGTGTGGGACTAGAAAATGCAGGTAAGACGGCTATATTGAGTAGATTTGGAGGACGCTTAGGAATCCAAGAATTAATTAAATTGAAACCTACAAAAAAGGTGAAGAGAAGAGTAGTAGAGACGAAAGATCTCACCCTTCTCATATGGGATTTCGGAGGCCAGGAAATATATCGAAAGATGTATTTAAAAGAACCAGAGAAATATTTTTTCCAAACACAACTTGTATTATATGTGATAGATGTACAAGACCCAGATAAATTTGATGATTCTTTTGAATATTTCTCTCAAATTTTAGAAATATTTAAGATTTTTGAGGAAAAACCGTATTTTTTGATTTTCATTCATAAAAGCGACCCGGATTTACGCGAAACTCCTGAATTTCAATTAAATGTTGAGATAGCCAAGGTAGGGATAAATGATCTATTTAAAGAGCGATATATGGAGTATGAAGTTTTTACAAGTTCAATTTACGATCTTATTAGTTCACAACCAAAATTTGCAAGATTTCTCAAAAATGTACTAAGAGACCAACAATCTTTAACAAATCCAACCTTAGAAAAGGTAGAAGGTCTTGGGAAAATACTGGACAGCACTCTAACCGCAGTTATTCGGCTCTCTGAAAATATAATGGTTGAATTTGATGGAATATATAGGAGATTTGAAGCTTTAGAAAATCAATTCAAAGCGAGTTTGTCAGCTCCACCACCAAAACAACCCAAAGCCACCGAAACTGATTCCCAAAGTACTCGAGCGACAGTATTAAATGAATTAAAGGAATTATTTCAAAAAAGAAAGAAAATAAATTATTAATTCTTAATCTTCTTTTTCAAAATACAAATATTTTATTATTCAAGAAATTTTTTTTATTTTATTTTGAATCATTTTTTAATTGTATAAAATTAATAGATATTTATCTAAAAATTAAGGTTATCAGAACGTGTCTAATAGTATTAATTTCCAAAATATTCGAAACCAAATTCAGGAAGAAAACGCTCTATTCATAACTAATGATTTACAAGAATTTTTACGAATTCCAAGTTATTCTTTAAATTCAAATGGGATTGAGCAAGCAAAAAAATTCATCATTAATTATATTTCTGAGTTTTGTGAAGAGATAAATATTTTTGAGCATAAAATTAATCCTACTATTTTTACTGAAGTAAAGGGAAATCGTCCTGAAAAACTTTTAATCTTTATGATGTATGACACGCAACCAATAAATAAGGAAAAGGATTGGATATCACCCCCCTTTGCAGCTGAAATTTCAAAATTAAATCCTCCTTTAAAAAAATTAGGTGACTGTATAATTTCCCGAGGTGCATACAATTCGAAGACATCTTTAATGGCATTTCTAAACGTTGTAAAAATATTAAAAAGAGAAAATATATTGCCAATTTCATTAATACTGGTATTCGATGGAGAAGAAGAAATTGGTTCTCCCACATTTCGTGAATTTCTGAATCAAAATAAAGAAAATCTAAAGCAATGTATTGATTGTTATTACCCTTCTGCAAAACAAAATTTAGATAAGACACCAGTGATTAAAATGGGATATAAAGGTATTATTTCTTTATCAATAAAGGCTTATTCAGAAAATGAGGAACCCCACTCTGCGTTTAGCAATATAATTGCAAATCCAGCGAGGGACTTGAATATATTTCTAAATAAATTATATGATGAGACAGGTTTTAAAATTAAAGCATTAGCTGAACCTTATAAGTATAGCAACTCAGAGAAGGTTATTTTTGAAAATCTAATTAAAAAAATCAATGTGGATGATGTTATTAATAAAGCGGGTATAAGTCAAATAATAGATACCGATATCAAATCAACTTTTTTAAAATATCTTTTTCAGCCTACTTTTAATATTTCCTCGTTAAAATCCGGATATTTAGAAACTGGTTATAAAAATATGGTCGCTAATTCTGCATTAGCAAATATAGATATTAGATGGGCCCATAATATATCCCCTGAACAGATTTTTAACGAAATTAAGAAGAAATTACAAAATTTTATTAAAAAATCAGCTTCAAAATTCGATTTAAAATACAATATGGGGTATTCAGGTTCTCGAGTTCCATTAGATTCCATAATTAGCAAAGCTTTTTTAAAGACTTGTAAAGATATGAATTTTGAACCTGAGATATGGCCTTTAAGTCCAGCAGCAGCCCCTTTAAGTATTATTAAAACCAAGTTAAAAAAAAATTTTATTGTAGGTGGCTTTGGGATAGGGGGTTTTGCTCATGCTCCGAATGAGTTCATTCAGGTTTCCTCAATTTTAAATTCTAGAATATTTAATTTGAATTTTCTCAATAATTATAGTAGATTATTGAAGTAAATATTGGGAGAAAATTTACTTATAAAAAATTATTTCTTCTTCACAAACGTCCTTTTCAACATTGTCATCTAAAAAATTAATCTCTACGCTTTTAATCGTTTCTCCAAGCATTTCTTTCAAAGCTTTTTCAAAATATCCTTTATTTACTCTGCAAAAGGCTTTTCCGGGCTTTAATCTCTTTCGTATTTTATAGGAATCTCGAAGGAAGCATTTATTTTCGATAATAAACCTAATTTTTTCATCATCTTCTTCAACGTGTGTAATTTGAATGGAGTAATATTCTTTTAATTCACTAAGCAGAATTTCAAAGGATTCCAATATTCCAAATATTTCCTTGTTATATTTCTCTTTTAATCTTTTTGCAATTGTCAATCCTGGGACTGTTCCGACTTGGTATAATAAACTAAGAAGAGCGTTGCGCCCGAATACATCATACATTTTAAAAATTAAGGATTCAGTAATAATTTCATATCCTCTTAAAACGTTTAATTTTACTCCATTGTTTCTAATTTTTTCATTAGTTTTTTCAATTTCAAATTTAGAAATTAAATTCAATTTCCCAACCCGATTAAATCATAATTATTTTTAATATTATTACTGTTACCTTTAACTATATAAAAACTATCATTATCGGAGATTTCCGTATCATTTCCAATATTTTTTTTAAAGAAAAAAATTAGAAATTAGAGCTTTTTATGAATAAATATTTCGCTCAATGTATTGATTACAATATCTGGAGTACTCAGTTCGCCGCTAATGTTTTTCAACATTTCTTCGTTAGTCACTCCAGTAAGGACTAAAATTGTTTTTAACTGTGCTCGATTACCAGCAACAATATCCGTATTTAATCTATCACCTACAAATACTGCTTTATCTGGAGACGTATCATACTTCTCTAATATCAACTCAATTCCCGTAATCTGGGGTTTTCCAAAGATGTCTAAAGGCTTATGACCTGTCGCGATCTCAACTGCCTTAACCATAACTCCAGCTCCAGGTAAGATTCCCTGTTTTGTTGGAAGTGTAGCATCCGAATTGGTTGCATAAAATTTTGCTCCGTAATTCAATATACATTTTTGAGCAATACTCACTTTTTCATAAGTTAAATGTCTATCTAAACCAACAACTACAAAATCAATCTCATCTGAGAGAGAATTATCAGTAAAAACATTATGTCCTTGAGCTTCTAACTCTAATTTAAGCCCAATTTCACCTACAATGAAAATGTTTGAATTAGGTTTTATTTTAGACAATTTTTGAGCAGTAATATAAGCACTTGTATAAATATCTTCTCTCATGGTTTGAATTCCAAAGTTTTTAAGTTTTTTAACATACATATCCCGTGTGGCTGTGGAATTATTTGTATTAAAAACTACATCAATACCTTTATTACGTAGAATCTTTACGATTAAATTTGAATGGTTTATCAAGACATCTCCTCGATAAATGACTCCATCTAAATCAAAAATAAATAAAGCAATATCGTTTAATTCTTCAATCATAGAATTGTTTTGAGAGAATTATTTTCAAATAATAATATTAAAAATTAAAAAAAGGTTAATAAAAATTCGTTTTTATCCTCTTTTTAAAGTAAAATTATCATCTAAAGAAAAATTAGACATCTTTCCCAAAAAAAGTGAAATTAAATTTTAAGCCCACTGCGGGTAAAATGTTGCATAAAATTCATCAAAATGTCTGAAAATTTCTGCAACTGGAGCCTGAATTTGATAATCAAAAATTACAACGATTAAATACAAGATGATGCCAGCTAATAATGGGTAAACTAGATTATCAGATATCTTTAGTAAATTTGGCGTAAGTATATCAAAAATACCAAAAATTAGAGTTAATATAATTGCTAATTCCCAGCCAATGAAGAAGTAAGAAGTAAAAAATGTTATTATGGAGCCACCTATAGTTCCCTCCCACGATTTTTCAGATTCCCATTTTATCTTATGCTTTCCAATCTTTTTACCTATTATAGAGGCAAATGTATCGCCAAAGCATAGGAGACAGAGTATTCCAAATGTACAGGAAATTGGTAGAAAAATAGATGCCATAAAAATACCAAATATGAAGTAATAATAGTGTCCAACGTTGTGTTGTTCTGAAGGTCTTAAACTTTTGATAAATAACTGGTAAAATGGGATACCCATATTTGGACTTAACCTAAAAAATTCTAAAATTATCGCAAAAGGTAAACCAATCATAAAAAATACCATTAAACTGATATCAACTAGAGTTGGTGAAATGTATTTTGGTGTAATTATGTAATCAAAACCTGGCCAAAATGGATTTATATTGCAAAATTCTGCAAAACCTGGAATATTTTCTAATAGAGTAATAGTTATTGTGTTAAAAATGAAAACTTCTAATAAAAACCCTCCAAAAAAGAAGAAATGAAAAAATTTTCTTATATACTCATGTGTATTGGCTCTTAATTCTTGAAATTCCTTGTCGATTTCGTTTATTTCTTGTTGTCTATGAAGGAATTTAATATTTATCAAATTATAAAGACCAAAATAACCAAGTATTATCCCCATACCTAACCATATTGCAAAACCTGCTGGAAATTTGTAATCTACATTTAAGAAAAAGGTAAAAACTATAATAATATAGAGCCCTAATAGTATTTTGCAATAAAATTTTGCGTTTTTATCACGTGAATATTTTATAATTTTTACTTGAAAGTAAATTAAAAGAGCAATAAATGGTAAAATTATGAATAAATCAATTAATGAAGCCATTGATCATTGAAGCCATTGATTTATAAAAAATCTTTTGTAATTGTTAGTATTATTGACTAATTCACTCATCTAAGTTATTAATAATAATAAAATGTCTTTTTGACAAAATTTTTAAATACTCTTAAGTTTAAATAAAATCACTAAAAAATATGCTATAGAGATTCTTACACAAAAATAAGATCTTAAAATTAAAAAAAGTTTATGATTATGAAAGAGAAATGGTACAAAGGAAAGGTATTTGTAATAACTGGAGCAAGTGGAGACATTGGTAGTGAGGTCTGCCATCTTTTTGCACCATTAGGAATGCGAATGTATTTGTTAGATCTACCAGGTCCAGCGCTTGATGAATTAGTGAAAGAAATAAAAGAACTATTATGATCTCTGAAATAACAAAGAGTAAAAAACATCTTAGAAAAATTGAAAAAGAAGGAATAAACTTGTTTTTTTCCTACGGAAAATATCATATCGCCGCTTTAATCTCAAGCATGGATTTACCAATTTTACTAAAAAAACTCGATGATTTTTCAAAAGAATTTGAACAAAAATTTGAGAAAGAACTGAAAAATTTTAAAGGATATATTAATCCTTTTAAACCAACTAACGATCTTGTAAAAAAATATTTTGCCCAAAAATATTCGGTTTTTATGGAATAACTCTTATATCACTTACTTAAATCATCCACTTTCCTTCTTCATAGATTAGTAAATTTTTTTTTTACTTTATTTTTTTATATCAAAATTATCTCAAAATTTTAAAAAGAAAGGATAATTGACTTAATAATGACAAATCCTTTATTTGAAAAATTAGCCAAGCTGGCTGTAAATTACTCACTTAAGGTAAAGAAAGGTCAGAGAATAAGAATTGCAGGTCCTGATTTCGCAAAAGAGTTATACCAAGCCTTATGTAAAGAAATTGTAGAAGCAGGGGGATATCCTTGGCTCAATGTTGAAATTGAAGGAGTTCAAGAGATCTTTTTAAAATATGCGTCCAAAGAACAACTTTTATTTGTAGATAATCTCTATAAACAGATGTATAGAGAGTTTGATGGATTTATTCGGATCCATGCTGATTATAATACACGGAGATTGTCCGAAATCGACCCCAAAATTATTGCAACATATAAAGGAGCGCCAGAACGAAAAGAATTAAGTGATATTTTTGAGGACAGGTTTGTTAAAGGAGAATTAGCATGGGTGGTTGTTCCTTTCCCTTGCCACGCTTTGGCCCAAGAAGCCAGTATGGATTTGTTTTCATATACAGAATTTGTAGAGAAAGCATTGTTATTAGATAAGAATGATCCAATCGAAGAATGGCGTAAAATTGAGGTAGAACAAAATAAATTTGTTGAATATCTTAATAAAATAGAGAATATCCACGTACTCGGTGAAGATACGGATTTAACACTGTCATTTAAAGGAAGGAAATGGATAAATTGTTGTGGATTACAAAATCTACCTGACGGAGAAGTTTTTTCCTCACCAGTTGAAGATTCAGTGAATGGAAAGATAAGATTCACATATCCTGCGATTTATCTAGGAAATGAAATCGAAAATATCTTCCTAGAATTCAAGGATGGAGTCGTAAAAAAGGCTACAGCTGAAAAAGGCGAATCTTTATTATTAGAATTGCTTAAAATTCCAAATGCGGATAGACTAGGAGAATTTGCCGTTGGGACGAATTATGGGATAACTAGATTCACTAAATCAATTCTCTTCGATGAGAAATTAGGAGGAACGATTCACTGCGCCATAGGAATGGGTTTCAAAGAAACAGGCGCTAAAAACATGTGTGCTATACATTTAGACTTTATAAAGGATATGAAATTACCTGGTTCAAAAATAATTGCGGATGGCAAGGTAGTATATGAGCAAGGGCAGTGGAGAATTTAAACTAGCCTATAGATAATCCCGAATTTTATTTTCCTATAAAGATAAATGGTTCTTATAGTTACTTATCTTAAGTTCTTAACAGAATACGTAATTTTTCAAGGAGGAATTTGGACTCTAGATTCATAATCTCTTTTGATTATGTTTGCAAGTCCAGATCGTAGCGTAAGAATACTCGTATCTATTCTTTCTGAACCTTTAAAAAGTGTAGGACATTGTGGATTATTTTTGTGTTTTTCCATGTGATTTTCAAAAATAAAATTTTGTTCTCTTTCCGAAGCAAATATAATTTCTAAAAGTGCGCTAAGTTCATATTCTTGAATTATATCTTTAAATAAATCCCTTAAAATTTTGTTATACTTGAGAAAGAAGGAAGAAATAAAATAGTCAATTACAAGATTTGAGTTATCACTAGG
>JAHLWE010000392.1 GCA_019058135.1 Promethearchaeota archaeon
CATCAGTTGTTTGAGAAATTTTTAAATCAATTTCTTTATTTAATCCCAGTATTTTTAAACGGGATATGTTTCTGATTACTTCGCTTTCAATTAAGTTCTGATGTTTTAAGAATTTATAAATTTCTTTTAACTTTTTTTCTAAAATATTTAAAATTTCTAAAAAATCTTCAGGTAAATCAATTTTCATCCAAATAATATCAACACTTTGAATATAAGGTATGACATCTTTATCCTTCTCTGTTCTAATCTCGATTTTATCGATAAATAAATTCTCTTTTATGATATTAATTTTCTCTTCAGTCGCCCCTGGACTTGCCGTTATTCCTAAGATTTGTTTATTTCCACCAAGACTCATATATTTTTGAGCAATAAACGTATACGCATAATTCCCTACTGCTCTATGACATTCATCAAAAATGATTAAAGAAACATTACTGAGAGAATAGTTATTTGAGATTATATCATTAGAAGTAGTTTGAGGAGTTGAAAAAACTATTTTTGCATTTTTCCATAATTCTTTTCTTTTTTCTGGTGATATCGCTCCTGTAAATATAATGAGTTTCTCATCTGTAATATTAGTAAATTCTGAAAAAAATTTTTTATGTTGTACAACCAGTGGTTTAGTTGGAGCAAGAAACAAAATTTTCGAATTTTTTTTTTCATTTAATTTATATATAACAAGTAATAACGCAATTATTGTTTTACCTAAACCTGTTGGAATAACAACTAAGCAATTTGAATTAATACAATTTATAAAAATATTTTCTTGATATTTTCTTCTAATTAATTTATTTCTTTTTAGAAGTGGATGATTAACATAAATCTTATCTTTATTCAAATTAATATCTCCAAATTTAATTACGTTTTTACTTCTTTATCTTTTGTATTTTATGACACTATTCCCTAAAATTCAAAAATATTTTGATTTTGAGTTAAATTAATAATTTATAAGAGAATAGAAAAACAGATTTATTAATTAATT
Organism: Promethearchaeota archaeon; assembly: GCA_019058135.1. Lineage (GTDB taxonomy): Archaea > Asgardarchaeota > Lokiarchaeia > Sigyniarchaeales > SOKP01 > 6H3-1. The sequence goes on from JAHLWE010000392.1 coordinate 983, forward strand.
AATAGACTTAATAACAGTTTTTTCTGTAATTTGTTATTCTATAAGTAGTTACTTTTTAATTTTGAGTAAAATACAATAAATCCGTAATAGATAAATTATCTGGAATCTTTATACCTAAGACTTTACATTGTTGAATGATATAATTCCTAATTGGTTCAAAGTTTTTAAAAGTATGAATATAATAGGGAATTTCAACTAAAGTAACATTATTTCCTTTACACCTTTTCCTTTTAATTCTACTATTTGCTAATTGTTTTTCAAATTCTTTCCTAGTTTTATGATAATAATTTGGAAATTCATAATGTTGAATCCCATGATAATCAAAGGCTATATTTAATTCTTCACAATATCCATCAAGATGTAATCTTTTGCCTTCTTCATTAATTAACCAATGGGGACTTAATTTTGGAAAATTTTTTTTTAATATTTTCTCAAAATATTCACGACATTTATTTTCACTACGACCATAGGAACATTCTGGACACCAATGACCTTCTGTAACATCATTAGGTTTCATTTCAAATGTATGCCCCTTACTACATTCCCACATTAATTTTGCCCTATTATTAATATATATTTTTGAAACACATATCCCCCTTTTATCTAATTTCCTCGCAATTAGTTGCATTCTTTCAATATCTCGTTTATTATATTCTTTTTTTAAATTATCTAATGCCTCTAAAGCTTGTTCTTTATTCTTTCCAGATAATTTTTTATTTATTTTATTTTCTAGTTTTTCAATGGTTGTGTTTTTTAAGAATTTATATGAATGCAAGCATTTATTTACATCAATACTAAATTCTAATCCTAATTCGTAATTACTAATAAATTTCTTATTTACTTCTCTTGAAAAAGCTGTTGATAAAGTATCAAAAAATTTTCCCTCGATAGCATTTGCGTTCTTATCTTCAGAATAAAAAGTATTTAATCTTTCTAGTGTTTTTAAAGCTAACTTCTTATTTTTTCCCGATAAATTCCTTTCTATAGAGTCAATAAAACATCTTAAACTATCATTAGAAATTTTTGAATTATTTTTAAAGACCGTGTCATATCTAAATTTAGAATATTTCCCAATTCCTTATTATTTATGAATCGACTTTTTTCATTAACAAAAGCAACACGTAATACCTCAAAAAATCGACCTTCAAGAGATTTTTCGATTTCATCAAAATTTTTTTTCTCTTTTAATGAATTTAAAATATCTATAGATTTTTTCTTGACAACTCCAGTCAGATATTTATTTATATTATGTTCTATTTCTTTAATTGTATCATATCTAATTTTCACATTATACTTGGAACACCGATGTAATATTTGATATATATTTCTTGTTATTTTATTTTTATAACCTAGTACGTTTGAGAAGTTTTTACGAATTTTTTTTTAAACCATTCACTTCTTATATTTTGGAAATATTTTTCTCTTAACCCTTGAAATTCACTTAAATTTTTAACATTTTCAAAATTAATAGAAACTTCCACCTCTTTTTTTAAAAGAGAATATTTTCCATCAAAAAAATCAAGTAATTTCGATTTTATAGATTTTTTTTCCTCTGATTTAATAGAATTCAAATTATATTGTTCTATAATATAATTAATTTTTCTCCAATCAATCTTAAGTCCTAAATTATATGCAATTTCTTATATTTTATTTATATCTAAATTGCAATACTCGTATTTATAGGCAACAAATTTTTCGATTTCTTTATTAGTATTAATGTTGTAAAATTTTTTTATTAAACCCACTTTAACATTTTCCTTATGATTAATCCATTTTAAAAACCTTTTTGTAAGTCTTAAACCATAATTAGCATTCTTTTTATAGATTTTAACATACTCTTTAAATATTTTCTGAACCTCCCTATCCATTAGATTTGTAAATTTGAACACTTGATTCTGTTCAATATCAAATTTCGAAGTCATTTCTCTTTCGTTAGTAATATTTTCATTTATGTTTTTAAAATCCGAATTTTCTTTATCTATGATATTTTCTTTTTTATTACTATTAATTTCTTTATTTATTCTTCCAATTTTTGAAATCGTTATTTTCTCCACTTTAATAGAATTTTTAGGTAATATTTTAACTGATTTTTTTTCTCTAGGAATTTTAATGGGAGTTCCATGTGAGCCAGATAATTCTGCAATTTCATTTTCAATCTCTCTATTTTTATAATCATTTGGATGTCCTTCTGTGATTTCGTGTAATTTATTTTTATATTCATCTAGAACTTCTATTTCTCTTGTCTCCTTTTCCAATTTTTCTTTTTCTAAATTATAAATTTTATTACAATAATTATGTTCGATTTCCTGTAAATCCAGAATTTGTTTTTTTAATTCTCTATTTTCTATACTTAAAGTTTGAATCTCTGAAACTTCAGCTTCATTAATATCTTTGTGAATTGGCTCTGCTGATATCTTTATCCCTATATTATTTTCCTTAGCAATTTGCTCAATAGTACCAAAACCTATTTCCAATCCTGTATGTTTTTCATAGTTTGAAATAAATTCTAATGGATTGTCCGCATTATAAAGTATATCAATTATGTATTTATCAAATAAGTGTTTTTCTTTTATCGCATCACATTTTTCTAAAAGACTTTCTCTATAAGGAGCGATGAAACCGTCGTTTAATTTCTCAATATATTCCTTGAACTCTGGTCTAATTTCTGTACCTTTATTAGCAGATATTTTCTTTTCTATAGAAAACTCTTTAAAATACCCCAATAATCTGCCATCTGCTAAAACTTTAATAGCTTCAATAATTTCTTTTCTATACTCTTCAATTTCTTTCTTAGTAATTTCCTCATGGACCTCTTCTTTTTCTTTATTATCTATTTTTTCTTTAAATTTTTCACTTTCAATATCCTTAGTTTCATCACTTACTTTCTCTTTATCTTTATCATTCAATTCTTCTTGACGTCTATTATCTTTTTCATCCTTGGTTATTCTCTCATCAATTTCTTTTCTTTTTTGACTTTCTTCCACTTCTTTCAGTTTTTTCTTCTTTTCTGTTTCTTCTTTTAGCTTCTCTAAATGTTCTTTCGATTCTCGCTTTTCCTTTTCATCTTGTTCCTTAATCTTTTCTTCAAGCTCTTTTTTTTTTAATTCTTCTTCAGAAATATCATCTTTTCTTTCTTGAGGTCTATCTTCTATTTTCTCCTTGGATTTTTCCTTTATTTTTTCTTTAGGCTTCTCATAATAATCTTTACCGCCCCAATCACTACCAAACTCCATAATAATTATATAAATTAAATATTTATAAAGAGAAAAAACATTTTTGTCAAACAGCTCTTACACCAACATTAATTATTAAGTAAGTCTTAGAGAGGAAATAATATCTCTATCTATCAAAGTTTTATCTTTTATTTCGAGTTCTTGCTCAGTGTCTAAAGAATAATAGGGATATAAATTTTCAGAAAACAGACAATTATTCGTCTTTGCGCCTTTTCTTCAGTGGACGACGCGATTTTTTCACGATCAGAATATTTTGATTCGTGAAGTTTATATTTTCTCTTGCCTCCCTGTCTTTTTAAAGCAATGAAAGAAAAATGGTACAATATTGCTCCATTCAAGAAAATGAGAGGGAAAAAGAGATAGGTTAGGAGGTTAAACAATAGGCAAACCATCAGTGAAACTATTCCAATTACATAAGGAAATATAACATCAAATTTTGTAGGTTTTTCTGGTTTGTCTTTTAAAAATAGATAAAATGTTAAGTTTTTTGTATGGGTGAAGAAATAAAAATTTTTTCTCTTCGCCATATCACCCAGATATTATTCCCTAATATTATCACGATAACACATCGTCTTAAATATGAACTTCGAGAC
>JAHLWE010000393.1 GCA_019058135.1 Promethearchaeota archaeon
CATCTACTCCGTGGTTATTTGTTAAATCTTTTATTTCTTTCTCAACATCATCGGGCTCTGGATTAATTACGTAGTTTGCACCTAATTCTAGAGCTTTTTTTCTTCTAAATTACATTGGCTCAACAACAAATAATTGATTTATTGGATGTTTTCGAATTACTGACTCAATAATCAAGCCCATAGGCCCTGCTCCAAGAATTACAACATTATCACATTCTTTCACATCCGCTATATTATTACAATGAACTGCACAAGAAAGGGGTTCGATTAGTGCTGCTTTTGTTAAATCCATATCTATTGGGAGTTGATAAAGTGCTCTACGTGGAACAACACAATATTTTGTAAATCCTCCATTTTGATAAATCCCAAACGTTTGACCAGTTGCGAGAAATTCACATTGATTATCATACCCACACCTACAAGCCGGGCAAATCCCGCATTTTAAATTTGGATCAATAACAACTTTATCGCCTTTTCTTAAATCTTTAACATCTTCCCCTATATTCTCTACAATCCCACAAAATTCATGTCCCAAAATAACATTGTCATTGGCCGGATGGGCTCCTTCCATGATTTTTAAATCAGTTCCGCAAATCCCACAAGCTTTTATTTCAATTAAAACATCATCACTTTGTTTTATTTCTGGAATATCTACTTGCTCTAAGATGATTTCTCCTCCATTTTCACCTTTTTTATGAAAGACTGCAGCTAACATTTTACCCATATAAATCAACTTTAAATTATTTTAATAAATATTATTCAATTTGATGAGTTCTAAATAATTAATCAAAAATAGTTATTACAGTAAGAAATAGGTTATCAATTTTATTAAAAATTTTAAATAATACTAATAGATTTTAATAGAAATTGTTCATGTGAAGTTTGGAACAAGTCCCTTATTCGCACGGGCTGAAACCAGCAACCCCTATCGGATAGATCTTGTATAAAATCATCTCCGACTACTTTTCTTAAGATATTTAAGGCTCCATTTACATCCGCATTTAGTAAATAATTGGAGCCTTTAAACAATCCTCGTTTTATTCGTTTCCCTATATAATTATGGTGTTTCTTAATAGGTTCTAAATCTAACGAGCTACATTTCGAAGTATATGACTCATCTACTTCATGAACCTTGATCCCTACAAGTTTGGCTTTATAAGTTATCATTTGCTTGAGTCTCTGAATGGGGATATTAACAAAATTTTGATTATTTCTTTTGCCAATTCTTATATTTTTTTTTATATCTTTCAATTTTCCTACGCAAATATTTCCTACATTATTTTTTAAACAATAACCAACGATAAATTGTGATGTTTTATGTAAATAGTCGTTAATAACTGAGTTTCGATTTATAGTAATAAAATCAAGTTGGGTTGTCCGCCTTAATTTTTGCTTATCTTTTATAGAATACAGTTTGGCTTTTCTTTTATTCCATTGTCTATTAATAGATTTTAACAATTTACCTGAAACTATTATTGGCACAGAATTTCTATTTTCTACAGCCGTTATCAAATTATTCAACCCAAAATCAATAGATAAATACAATTCGCTATTTAATTTTGATTTCTTAGCCGATTTTATGTATATAATTTCAATTTCATAGAATCTTTTTCTTGATAAAATGCGTATTTGCTGATATACATCGAAATTTTTATTTTTATATTCAGGAATGATGATTTCTATTGAATTCTTAAATTGAGGGAAAGTATTTTTAAAAAATTTAGACATGGTAAGCACGATCTTATTATTCACGATTTTACTGTTTTGATTAGTAAATACCAGAAAATAATAACTATCTTCTTTATATCTGGGGGGTTTGGGTCTTCCGTTGAATTTTTTTCGATTTTTCCTCCATTCTTTTAGTGAGTTGAAAAAGCTTACCCAATTTTTATCTAATATTTTTAGGATTCGTTGAGACGTCTGTGCCTTTAATAATTTATAGTTTTTAGAATTTTTCAAAATAAAATTCAAATCTTGATATCGAAGCCAATTCTCTAAGTTAAAGAAATCTTGTTTTACATAGAAATTTGCGTGATTATATAGCTTTTTGGAAATATAACAGAGTACATCTAAATGAGCACTTTTAGGATATCTAAATTTATACACTAATCTCATTTTTAAATTCCACCTTCTTTTTTTTTATGAATTCTTTCTACCATCTGGAAGTTATAACATATCAATAAATCCTTGTTTTACATAGTTAGTTAAAGTCAGTCTTGATAATTTCAAAAGATTTAAGACTTCAGATGCCTTCATATGATAATTTGAATAAATTTAGATAAAAAAATTAAATGAGTCAAATGATTTTTAATAAAATAGAGTATTATATTTTTAAATTATGGTTAAAATGAAAACAGTTACATTATTTGCAAGATGGGATCCCAAGGAAGAATTTAAATTGGGATCAAAAGATATTGATGGGAAATTAACTTATTTAGGTTCTCAAGTCTGGCGGAATCCTGAAGTGAAAGTTATCGATAAAGAAAAACCGAAAATTAAACCAAATGAAGTCCTGATAAAAGTTAAACGATGTGGTATATGTGGTTCTGATGTTCATATGGCTCAAAAAGATGAAGATGGATATATTTATTATCCCGG
>JAHLWE010000394.1 GCA_019058135.1 Promethearchaeota archaeon
ATACATTACCTTTGTTACTTTTTATTTCCCGCAAGTTTGAATATAATTTGGGCCGTTTTTATAATTATTGGATACGTAGCATTAATGGGCTTTACGATGTACTTGTGGATTGAATTTGGAAACGGAGTGGGTAGTCCTGAGTGGATTATTATCCAGATGGGAAGGATTGGCACGAAAGTTGAAGATAAATCTAAAAAAGTAATTGAAAAACTTAAGATAGAGCATAAGTAATTATTTATGCATTTATTTTTAAAATCCATCACCAAAATTTATATACAAAAAAATGGTCATAAAACATATAAAAGAAACCGAATTTCGAACAAGGCTGCCATTTATATACTTTTATTATCATTTTGGATCTGAAACGATGGTCTAATGAGCTTATTTTAATTTTTTATATTTTCTCGGACTATCTTTATTTAAATAGATAAAATTATTTATTTTAATTAAGTAAAAGATAAATTGTAATAGATACCGTTGAAAAAATAAAGATTAGGGCTTAAAAACTTGACGAATTTAAAAAGATTAAATCCGGAGAGGGAAAAAAACATTGAAGGCATCGAAAAAGAGACGGGAAAATTCTCTAAAGAATTCAGGGTCAATAATTACATTACGTTAGAATTGGAATGTTATACAACCCCTTGGGAAGATTACTGGGAAACGGTAATTTATGTTAACGGGGAGCGGTTTGACCAATGTAAATTCCTTTTATTGGACATTCCGATTGAAGAAATTAAAACATTCGATGGAATAGAATCAATTGATGAGGCTGCGGAGAAACTAGACAATTCTTTAGAGCCCATCTACGGTCCCAGTGAAGAAATTCCGCTCGATGTAGAATTCTGGGGGCACTGTTCAAACTTGCAAGTGTGGTTCGAGAATGACTATGATTCGCGATTACTCCACAGAAATCTTGCGTTTCCTTTGCTGAAAAAACTGACCGAAGTGGGAGACCAAATCGCAAAAAAGGTATTTAAAGATGAAATTGCGAAAAGGCTTGAGAAAAGTTCTCCAGTAGTCGTTGAATATTTAATTAATGAGGACTATTTTAAGTATCTGAACCAAGAGGAAATTGAATCGTTATTAGAAAACCATGAATCAAAACTATTAGAAAACTTAGTTAGCTTGGGATATGTTATCCTCAAGGGGCGACCGTATAAAATAAAAGATTCAACGTTAATTATAGGGGCATCTCAAAAAATAAAAAAAATTGATGACATTAAAGGTCTAAAGTCTCAAGTAGATCTGAAAAAATTGGATCTATATGAAAATCAAATCTCCGAAATAAGTGGGCTCGAAACACTTAAAAATCTGGAAAAACTAAGGCTTAATTCAAATCAAATCTCCGAAATTAAGGGGCTCGAAAGTCTAGTAAATCTAAAATCATTAGAAATTAATTCAAATCAAATCACGGAGATAAAGGGGCTCGAGAAACTCGATAATCTAGAGTATCTATCTTTATATGGAAATCAAATCTCCGAGATAAAGGGGCTCGAAACACTTAAAAATCTAGTAGAGCTTAATTTGAGTGACAATCAAATCCCGGAGATCAAGGGACTTGAAAATCTAGGAAATCTAAAAGTATAACACTAAGCGGAAATCAAATCTCGGAAGTTAAAGTCATTAAGGCATTAAAGAAACTAACTCATTTAAACCTTAGCCAAAATAAATTAACCGATAAATCTATAAACGAAGTAATGAGTGAGCCTAAGGTATTTAAGACGCTGGAATCGTTAAATCTTCGGGGAAATGATATTTCTGAAAAGGTCTTGAGAACGTTAAGATCAAAATTAAATATACGAATATATTTTTAACTGAAAGGTATATCTTCAAAAAAAAGAAGATTAAAAAAAATAAAATTTAATTTTCTTTACTTAAAATGAGGTTTAAAAAGATCACCGTAGAACCAGAAATCACACCAGATTTCAACGGGGAAATATGATTTAACTTGACTCCAAGTACGAACCCACCATTTGTTTAACTGAGCTTTGAGCAATTGTAAATCGAGATATCCGTTTGAACCTGAGTAAAAAACACTCGAGAAAACCTTATTGTATGCATAGATTCCATACCCATCACTACTCCATAGTTGTTTGGGTGTTAAAAAGCCTTGCTTAGTAAAGCCGTATATAAAGTGACCGAATTCATCTCCGATTACGACCAATCTGTTATTCTCAAAAGCCTCTTTAAGTAATTCTTTTGCAATAATTTCGAGATCAGAATCCGTAGAAAGCTGTGAAATGGGTTCTAGATGCTGGAGGTCAAATTGCCGATAATTATAACCGGACGGAGTGATCCCATATATATCATATGTAATACCTGACCCGCATTTGGTAATTGCATCTTTCATTAATTGTATAAGACGGTTCTTTGAAACGTCCAATTTATCTCCGATTAAGCGATTTAGATCTGTTTCTGAGAAAGCGTTCAATAAAGTAGGCTTCTTGTGACCTCTTGGGTATGCTATAAGAGCTGTCAACACCGTGCTAGGCAATTTATTGATCTCATTTCTTGTCAAGATGATATAACGACCATGCATATATTCAGAATCATGTAACTCTAATTTAAGTTGCGCGGCAGTCCCTCCAAAGAAATCGAGAAGATCTGCATGATAATTGAACTTGCCTGCCTTGCGCTGATTTAATCTGGAGATAAATTTCAATTTATAAAATTTCTCATAATAATCTCTTATCGTCAAATCTGATTTGCCCGCAATTCTTAAGGAACTTTCAATCTCTATATCGAGCTTTTTAAATATTAAGAAGATTAATGGTCGCAAATCTTCTGAAATATCCACTAGGTCGAAGAACTCGGTGTTATAATCATCGGAAGGTACTTTAAACTAACCAAGAAACGGGAAATACATTAAGACCAAAATTTTAACTTTTTTTTTATTTTACTCTATATTCGTTTTTCTTAAAAATATTTAAAAAATGTTTATACTTTTTTATAACTCGAAATTGATGATAGATTTTCTAATAAATAGCTTTGTGTCTGTATTGTAATATATTTAAAGATAAAAGAGAAATATTGAGAGGTTAAAATCCATCATAAATACCAACGTCCAAACCAACGTCCAACGACACTTCAGCGAAGGGTAGCACCAAAACCCAAATAAGTAGTTATTTATTTTTTTAAAAACGTAATTCTTTTAATTTTTTTTCTAATAGATTTTGTCTATCCTCATCCTTCAAATTTGTATATATCTTTAATGCATTTTCCAAGTGAAAAATTGCGCTATCATTTGATCCAAGTTTTTCATAAATAACAGCTAATTTTTCATATACCTCAGCTGATTCTTTTAAATAACTATTCGCTATGTATAAATCTAATGATTGTTCGAGATAATTAATCGCCGAATCATTAGCATCGAAAATTTGGAAAAGTATATCAGCAACTTTAGTTTTAATTTCTGCTTGTTTAATTTCATTTCCAATATTACCATAAGTTTTTTGGGCTTTTTGATAATATAACAAAGAATTATTGTCATCACCATTAAGGAAATAGAATTTAGCCATATCTTCTAAGATAACAGCTTCTTCTGCTTTCGGTCCCAATTTGAATACATTAATTGAATTTAAGGATAATTCTAAATTTTTTTTTGCTATATCATTTTGATTCCATACTAGATTAATCAATCCTAAGAATCTATAATTTTCCCAACTTAATTTAGCTTTTTTAAATTCTCCAATCTCATTTTCAATTGTGCCGATAAGATTTTGGGAGATCTCAATATAACTCGTAGCTAGCTTGTAATAATTCTTTCCTAAAAGAAAATAGAGTTTTCCAAATTTTGAATTTGCAATAATTTCTCCAATAATATCATTATGATCTCTAAAAAATTGCATATTTTCAGTTAAAGCCTTATATGATTGAGGGAAATTATTTAATTTAAAATGTATTTCAATTAAATTACTTGTAGTTTGCCTATACTCATTATGAAATTTATTTTCTTTACATATATTAAGAGCTTTACTATAATATTCATAAGCCAATTCGATATTTTGCAATATTATATGGACATTTCCCATATTATTGAGCACTTTTACATAATTTAAATTATCTCCAATTTTATTAAATATATCAAGAGAATTTTCATAATTGTTTAAAGAATCATCTAAATAGCCAAGATCCTCATAAACTAAACCTAAATCATTGTAAATTCGGGCCACTTTTTCTCGATTTCCTTCATTAATGAATATTTCTAACACTGTTTCAAATAATTTTGAAGCATTACTTAGATCTCTATTTAGATAATAGAAGGATGCCTTTTCAATCAATAATTCGCTAACATCTTCTCCAAATTGTTGTTTTTTATTTAATTCTATATCGATATCAGCAATCTTTTGCTCGAACTCTAAATTTGTAAAAGACTTCTCTTTTTCTTCGGAAATTGACAATAATGTGGAAAAATCTAATGGTTCATATAAATAATCCATCTCAATTTTATCTAACTCAAAACTAAAATTGCTAGTATCTGAAACATGATCTAAACCCGAAATTAGCGGTTTTCCACAATTATAACAGAATTTACCACTCTCTTCTATTTCCAAACCGCAATGTGGGCAAATATTTATCTCATTCATTATTTTTTCATGAATTCAATTCTCTTTCATATTCATTTAACATAATATTTATTTGACTGCTATTAAGCCCCATGCTATTTAATAATATTTTTAATTGAGCTTCAGCGTTTTTTGCTTTTATCCTTTTTGCAACACTTAAGCTTTTAATAAATTCTTTAGTAGCTTTTTTAAACTGGTTTTGGTTTACGTAAATTTCACCTATTAAAGAAGTACCCTTTATAATAGACTCTGCAAAATTACTTTCATTTGCCAAGTTTGTTCCCTTTTTGAAATGATTTAATGCTTCGAAATATTGATTTAATTTCTTATATAAAATTCCTAAATTAAAATGCGAATTAATTATGCCCTTTATGTCGTTTAACTTTTCAAATGCCTTAAGTCCTTTTTGATAAAGCTCAATCATTACATCCCATTTCTTTTGAGGCTCGTAAATTTGCACTAAATTCGAAATACAATCCAAAAAATCTTCAATTTTTTTTTCTTTACTACTAAGTTCAGCGCATTCTAAAAGAATATTTACAGCTTCGTCTAGTTTATTTAATTTCATTAAATTAAGCCCAATTGATTTCATACATACTATTTGTTCATGCTTAAGATTTAACTTTTCATACAACTCAAGCGCGCTATCATAATTTTTTTGAGAATTAATATAATCCTCATTTAAATAACAAACCACTCCTAAAGAACCGAAAATAGATGATTTTCCTAAATTATCGGGACTAGTCTCATAATATTTTAAGCATTCTTCTAAATTTTTTATCGACTCATCGAATTGGTGATTCTCAGATTGAAGTAGTGCTAAATCGTATAGTTTATGAATATATTCTGATTTACTCTCTTCCTTTTTTAATTCTTTTAATTCTAGTTTCAAGCTTTTAATTTGATTTTCCAATTCTCTCTTAGATATTTCAGATAAATTTTTAGACATAAGTGCTTTTATCTATTTTTCCTATAAAATTTAAAAAAAAGACAATTAAAAATATAAAAAAAATTATCAATAATATATTTGATTAAATGTAATAATAAAAAGAAAAGATTTGGGATGATATGAAGAAAAAGGCTGTTTTGTGGGAAAAATTAGATGATAAAAAAGTTAAATGTAATGTATGCGCATGGAGATGTGTTAGAGCTCCAGGAAAAAGAGGGTTTTGTAGAACCAGAATGAATATAGAGGGTGAAATGTATACATTAATCTATGGGTCAATGATTTCGCCAGGAAGTTTAGACCCAATTGAAAAAAAACCACTATATAATTTCTGGCCGGGAGCTACTGCTTATTCAATTGCCTCAATAGGGTGTAATTTTACGTGTAAAATGTGCCAAAATTGGAATATTTCACAATGTACTCCCACAGAAAATGGAAAAAGTGGATATTTCGATATTCAAGAACTTGAGGGAAAAGGTATGGGATTATATGAAACAACTCCAGAAAAATTGATAAAAAAAGTTGTTGATAGTGGAGCGGAGACAATCGCATACACCTATAAT
>JAHLWE010000395.1 GCA_019058135.1 Promethearchaeota archaeon
ATATTACATAAGACACGACCCCCACCATCTAAATCAATAACACATCTTGGGGTTGGTATGCTGTAATATCCACCACCGCCCAAATGATCCAATGCAAATGTAAAGATTTTTCCTTTCAATTTTAAGGGAATTTCAGTTAAATCTCGACCTCCGCATTCACAACAAATTGGCCAAATTGGATATTGAACAACGCTACAACTATTACATCTTATGCCATGCATCGGATATATCGAAGCACTATCACGCCAAATAGTAACTGGAGATGATTTACGAATATAGCGATCTTTTACTAAATATTTTCTATTATCTATAAATTTACTGTAGTTTTTTAATTCAATCATACTCTTTTCTGATTTAATCATTCCCATTCTTGTCTTTTTTATATTTCTAATGCCTCTATCATTTTCAATTTTCATATAAAATGCTATTGCTCCATCACCATATCCGGCAAATAAGATTTTCTGTTCTGGCTTAACTCTTTTCAATGCTGTTATTAATAACATAAAACAGAAAGGTGTTCCAGTGTCTCCAAGGGTAAAAAATAGACTATCCTGTATTTGTGCTTGAGAAAATTTCAACATTTTGCTTACTCGACCGAGAAGTCCTGGATTATTGTAATAATAGACTACAATTCCCAAATCTTCCGGTTTTAGATTATTTTTATCCATAATTCCCTTTATAGCTGCAGTTATATTGTTAATATAACCATATTTTGCTTCATGTTTTGGTTCGAAATTTCTTACAAAAGGATCTGAGTCAGTTCTTCTCCAAGGTCCAGTTACATTATCGGATACACTAAAATAGTTTTCAATTGATACCAAAACATCTTCATTGGTACCTTCTCCTATAAGAAAAGCAGCTGCTCCATCAGACATTGCATATTCAGACATTGTTGATGGTTCTGGTTCTCTTTTGTCAGATGCAATTACAATAATGTTGTTGATATCTTCATTGCTTTTAATAGTATCAAATGCTCTTGCCAAAGCAGCTGCTCCAGCATTTATTGAATCTGTAAAATCCATGCTAATTATGTCCTTTTTTAGGTCTAGAACTGTAGCAATTAATGATGCAGAATTTTTCTCTAAATATGGTTGAGTAGTAGTAGCAAAATATAAACCATCAATAGTAGATTTATCAAAACCCCATAGACAATCCATTCCAGCTTCAACAGCCATAGTTACACTGTCTTCATCATGATTTGCAACTGTTTTATTTCCTGGAATTACAGGAAATCCCCAAGCTTCTGCAATTAATTTTCTTGAAAGTAAAAATTTGGGTAAATACGCGCCATAACTCTTTATTCCTATCATTTTTTTTTATCATCTTTTTTTATTATATTTGTGAATATTTTATGTTGAAAAATTTAATAATATTCGGAAAAATGGTCACTTGTTAAATGGAATTGGAAATAAAAGGAAAAAAATCAATTAATTTTTTTTTATAATTTCAGATAAAATATTTTAGTATTTGAATATCTTTTTTTAGTTTTTTTTTCTTATTCTACTTAATTAATAAATAATTAATAAATAGTTTTGATTTTAGTGTAAATTATGAAATCTATGTACGACTTAGGTGTTCCAGTTCCGGCTAATAAATCTTTGGTGGCCCGAACAATTAAAAATGTTACAAAGGAGCAACGCGAAAGAGTGCTTCAAGAAACAGAATATAATATGTTTTCTTTTCCAGCAGATTTACTTGTCTTAGATTTTCTTTCAGATAGTGGTACTTCAACAATGACTGATTTACAGTGGTCTGCTCTTTTTCATGGAGATGAGTCTTATGGGAGAAATAAAGGATATTATGTTCTATTAGATGCAATTCGGGATACCTTTGAAAGAGGAGATAAGCCTAGAAAGGGAATAAATCTAATTCTCACAGGAGAAACAAACATACAGAAGTTATTAGATGAATTATATTTAAAATCATTTGACGGTGGATTCGTTAATGGTGGAGTTTATCAACTCATTCGTCCTAATGCTTTTATTGTCCCTCAAGGTCGGTGTGCAGAGCATTTGCTATTTTCAACTCTCGCAGAAGTTTTAAAGAAAATTGACAGAGAGAAAAAATATTTTATTCCAAATAATGGACATTTTGATACAACAGCGGCAAATATTGCAGCTAATAGAATTATTCCTGTGAATTTATTTTCTTCTGATATTTTAGATGAGTTTCCTCTTGATCAGATTGAAATTAAAAATCCATTCAAAGGAGATATGGATACTAAAAAATTAGAAGAATTAATTAATATTGAGGGCCGAGGTTCTATTCCTTTAATCTATTTAACAATTACAAACAATACAGCTGCAGGGCAACCAGTTTCTATAAAAAATATTAAATCAGTGCAAAAGATTGCCAAAAATAGTGGTATTCCTTTATTTTTTGATGCATGTAGGTTCGCAGAAAATGCCTTTTTTATCAAAAAATTTGAGAATGGTTATCAAAATCAATCAATCTTAAGAATAATAAAAGAAATGTTCTCATATGTGGATGGGTTTACTATAAGTTTCAAAAAAGATGGACTTGCTAATATGGGGGGAGGGTTATTCTTTAGAGATAATGGTGATTTTCATAAACGTTTTTCTATTAATGGTGATATTGGTCTTCGATTCAAGGAAAAACAAATTCTAACTTTTGGAAATGATTCATATGGAGGTTTAAGTGGGAGAGATATTATGGCTTTAACAGTGGGTTTATATGAAATCGTAAAAGAACCATATTTAAATGGAAGAATTGGACAAGTAAGGGACTTTGCAAAAAAATTAGCTCAGAATGGAATTCCGGTTATTCTTCCTGCGGGAGGTCATGCAGTTTATATTGACATGGAAAAATTTTTTCAGGGAACAAATATGAAAATTGATGATTTTGGGGGTGTAGGTTTTACTATAGAGCTTTTAAAACATTACGGAATAAGAGCCTGTGAATTAGGACCTTTTGCATTTGAATGGGATAAAAAACCTCCAGAACAGAGAAAAGATATTTTTAATTTGGTTCGATTTGCAGTGCCTCGGAATGTTTATAATGAATCTCACATTGCATATGCAGTTGCAGCAATAACTGAGTTATATCATGACAGGCAAAAAATTCCGAAAGTAAAAATCTCACGTGGGGCTGATCTTAGATTACGACATTTTCAAACTGGACTTCAACCTATTTATAATGAGTAAAAAAAGAAATTTCGAAATACTAAATCAATATAGAATTATAATATAAAAATCGCTGCTGCAATTACTGTTGTCCATTCTTTTTCTACCACAACGGTTGCGGTTGCCGTTATACTTTTTGTTTTAATTACTTTTCCTTTTTCTTTAAAAATTTTGATTTTTTCATCATAATCTAAATCTTGATTAAATCTGATACCCCAAGTTGTTCCTAACATAGATGCGGCTAAATCTTCAGCAATTATACCAGCTTTTCTACTTTCTATACCAAAAGCTTGATACTCACTAAGATATCCATAAGAATTATTATTCACTAATCTTGCAACACCAATTGAAGCTGAGAGCAATTTATCTAATTCATTAGAACTAGCTTTACTTATCACTGTATAGATAATTTGCCCAGGTTTTAGGAGTTTTAAGGCATTTGATAAAGAAATCTCCTCACATTCAGGAGGTATAATAGATGATACTTTTACTAAATTAAATTTTTCAATATCTGCATCTCTAAGTGCTAGCTCAAATGATTGAAGTTTATCAAAATGATTGCCAACACCTTTAGTAAAAAAAATTTTTTGGGGGATCATATAATTTTACCTTTAATGATATTGCACATTTGCTGTAGGTAAATAAAAAGATATCAAGTAAAGAATTATTTTAACTTTATTTTTCGAAAGTTTTTTCTAATACAATTATTATAGGTTTGAAACCTCCACCTTTACAGATTACATCAATTACTTTTTTATCACCATCATATGCAAAATTAATTCTTATTCTATCAACGCCCCATGATCTTAAGAGTTTCATCGCTCTATCAGCCAATATCTTCCCAATGCCTTTTCCAAGATATTCTTTCTTAGTTGCCCAACTTTCAAGATAACCAATATATTCACCAAGTGAAGTTTTTTTAGCTTCTAATACTCCTAGAGCTACAACTTTACTTTCAACTTCAGCAACTAATGTCATTCTTTTTAAATTGGGTTTAAATTGCCGTAATCCGGAAGATTCTCTCCATTTATCTTCATTAAATCCCATGTCATATAATTCTGATAATTCTTTTAAAATTTCAAGAGTTTCTTTATAATCAGATTTTCGGTAATTTCGAATTATAATTTTATCTTCATCCATAATCAACACTATTTTTATCTAAATTTTACATATATTTTTGTATTTCAATTAGTTTTGTAAAAATTTTTAATTTTTTATCTTTTCGAGATATATTCAAAATATAAGAATCTATATGGGGGTATAATGGGGCTACAAAGAGCAGCTCCTCATGCGGATACCATTCATCAATGATTTCATTTAATATTTCTTTTTCAAAAAATTCTCTAATATGAGAAATTGTTACTTGCATAGAATTCATATTGCCTTCAGAATTGTTTTCAATAACAATTTCTAATTCTTGACTGTTTTTTGAAAAATTTATTTCTGAAATTTTAAAGGGATTAAAAGTTCCTTGTAACATTTTGGAAGAAGCTGCTTTTTCAAATAGATTTATATCATCATATGGTGCCCCTTTAAATCCTTTTAATGAAGAAATATAGAATCCCTTTAGTGTTAAAAAAGACATAGCTTTCTGTTTCTTAATTGAATCAGATTTACTGTCCATTACCACATCTCCAAAATATTTCAATATGGTATTATGAATATCAAAATTGATATTTCGTTTAATATCATAACTTTTTTTTATATTATCCAACATCGATTTCGTTTTAATGACTGCGCTTTTAGCAATTTCTCCCTCAATTAATTCCCATAGAACATCATTATATTTTTGTTTTATTATTTTTGAAAGCTTTTTGATAAGGGAACTTCCAAAAATTTCAATTTCATTAGGTACGGCGACCATAATAATAATAGTTTCTGGAGTTTCTTTTTTTAATCCTGCTCTCTCTTTTTTTCGTTCAGATTTCACCAAAAACTTTTTTGCAAAATATACTTTCTTTTTATATTCCAGATCCACATGATCCAATATTTCTTGTTCTTCAAAATCTAAAAACCAAATTGAATGAATATTTATTGGTCGCATTACTTTAGGATCGTATATTAATTTTTCATCTGGATAAGATAATAAAGGCATATGACCCCTCATTTCATCGAAATAAAGTAAAAAAACTTCACACAGATCTAACCTTGAAGAATCTCTTATGCTTTTATCATCAAATATGTTAGCCATAATATTATCAAAAAGATGAAATATTAAAAAAACAATATATCTCAAATAAACAAATATTAAAATTAAGATAAAATTTTTTGTATTGGTAAAGAATTTATTGAATTTTTAACATATTTATTTTATTTTATTTTATCTTTTTTTTTTCAGCCAATCTTCTCTTAGCATATAATATCTCAAATCATCAAAATATTTTCCATAAAATTACCAAGTATAAATTTTAATTCTATGGTCTAAATCTTTCTAAATATTGTTTAATGGTCCTAATTTCTTAATTTGATTTGTAAAAGTAGTTATTAATTCAGCAAATTTTTTTCCTTCACTTGCGGATATCCATTCAAGCCGAAATCTATCTTCTAACCCCAAGAATTTTAAAATTTTCGTTAATCGTTCAAATCTATCTTTTGTAAATTCATTCCCGCTTATATAATGACAATCTCCTATATGACACCCGGTGACTAACACACCATCTATATTATCCTTAAAAGATTTTAAAATAAAAGCTGGTTCAACTCGACCCGAACACATTACTCGAATTATCCTAATAGAGGCAGGATATTGAAAACGAGATACTCCAGCCAAATCTGCTCCAGCATAGCTACACCAATTACAACAAAAACATACTATATTAGGTTTAAATTCTATATCTTGTTTTTTACTTGATTTTTCTACGATTTTCATATTTTTTCATTCATTCTCTTTAATTTTTTAAATAAGCCTCAATCATCGCATTTATTTGTTTAAAACTGAAATGCTTAATAATAATTGCCGAATTAGGGCATTGAACACCACAGGTACCACATCCTTTGCATAACGCAGAATTAACTTTGGATTTTTTTAAACGAAGTGTATAATCTTCAAATGTTTTTTCAACCTCAATTAATTCTATTGCGTTATATGGACAAACATCAGCACATTTCCCGCAGCCTATACAATAATCTTCTATTACTTCAGCAACAAGACCAGAAGTTTTCATTTCTTTAGCACCTAAAATTCTGATGGCTCTTCCAGCTGCACCATTTGCTTGAGCTATTGATTCTTGAATATTCTTAGGCCAATGAGCACAACCACATAAAAATACTCCATCTGTTGCAAAATCAATTGGTCTTAGTTTAACGTGAGCTTCTAGAAAAAAACCGCTTTGATCTTGCGGAACTTTCAGCATTTTTGATAATTCTTTAAAATTTTCAGGTGCAATCATAGGTGTAGCTAAAATTATAAGATCGCTATAAAATTCTATATCTCCTTTTAAATTGTGTTCGAATAGGGTAATTTTATAATTAAATTTTCCATTTTTAGTTTTTGAAATTATAGGAAGTTTATCCAATGAATATCTTAAGAATAAAGCGTTTTTTCTTGAATCCCTATAAAATTCTTCATTCCCTTTTTTGGACATTTGAAGATCTCGATAAATTAAAATTAATGCCAAATCAGGTTTTAATTTTTTTAAGATATTAATATTCTTTAATGCATTAGTACAACATATATTAGAACAATATGTTATACCCTCTTTTTGTCTGGAGTTCACACATAAAATAAATGTAATACTTTTAATGTTATCTAGCCATTCTAAATTTTCTTTCCTTAATTTTTGCTCTAATTCAAGTTGTGTAATAACATTTTTTTCTTTTTTATAATTGTATATTGTTTCCGGTATCAACTCATTCGCTCCAGTTGCAACAATTATCGCTCCAACTTTTATATTATTAACTTTATTTCCTTTAGTGGTTATTATAACATCATAATTTCCAATATATCCCCTAATTTCCGTGATATTTGAATTCAAATAAATATTAATGTTTGAATGTGATTTTACTTTATTTACAAAAGGTTCTAAAAATTCTGAGGCTTTTTGATATCCTGGGAAAATTTGATATAAATTATTTAAATTTCCACCAAGTTGAGATTCCTTTTCTACAAGATGGGTTGTAAACCCTTGTTTTGCAATATTTAATGTGGCTATTAAACCAGAGATGCCACCACCGATTATTAATGCCTCTGGAGTAATTGGTAATTTTGATTCTTTTTGTGGTTTTAATAATCTCGATTTTGCAACAGCCATTTCTATGAGGTCTTTGGCTTTCTTAGTACCATCCACTTTTTGTTCCATATGTACCCACGAACATTGATCTCGAATATTAACCATTTCAAAAAGATATTTATTCAAACCCGCTTCTTCACATGTTTCTTGAAATAATTTTTCATGAGTTCTAGGCGTACACGACGCAACAATAAATCTATTTAAATCATACTCAGCAATCAATTCCTTAATACTAGTTTGGGAATCACTAGAACATGAATATAAATTATCTACTGTAACAGTCACATTAGGTAATGTTTTGATATATTCTACAACCTGGGGAACATCTACATATTTTCCAATATTTATTCCACAATGGCAAATCAAAACACCTATGCAAGGTTCATCTTCTAAGTTTATCTTTTTTTCAGGTACAGATACTATCTTTTCTTTTAATAGAGTATTTCTCACTGGATATAGTAATGTTGAAACCTTATTTGCTACTCCACTTGCATCAGCAACTGTTTCAGGGATATCTAATGGTCCTTGACAAAAACCACATAGAAAAATTCCCTCTCTTTCAGATGATAATTTATCGTATAATGTCTTTTCCTTAAAAAATTTATATTTATCAATATTTATTCCTAATATTTTTGCAACTTTCTCAGAACCCTCAGATGGAACCAATGGTGTTGCCAATATTACTAAATTTGCCCTTAAATCGTTAAACTTTCCATCATTGAGATCTTCATAATGTATAATTAAATCTTTGGTTTCAGGATCTTCTACTATTTTACTAATTTTTGAATTAAAATATTTGACCCCATACTCATCTTGTGCTCTTTGAGTATATTCATAAAAATTTTTTCCATATGCCCTCAAATCATGCCTAAAAATATAACATTCTGAAGAATTCGAATGTTCTTTAGTAATTATTGCTTCTTTTGCTATATACATACAACAGACACTAGAACAATAAGGAATTCCAATATGAAAATCTCTAGAACCAGCACATTGTATAAAAGCAATTTTTTGGGGTTCCTTTTCATCTGATAATCTTAAAACGTGACCCTCGAATGGACCAGAAGCACATAAAATCCTTTCATACTCTAAAGAGGTAATAACATTTTCATATTTATAACCCCAATTATCTGGAAGTTTAGAAGCTAACATATCAAAACCAATAGCAACTATAATTGCCCCAACTTCTATTTGGACTTCTTCTGGTTTCTGCTCAAAATTAATCGCTTGTGCCTCACAGATTCTTTCACAAACTTTACATACTCCTTTATTTAAAAATAAACACATGTCTGAGTCAATTAGATAGACTGGAGGAACAGCTTGTGGAAATGGGATATAAATAGATTTTCTTTTTCCCAAGTTCATATCAAAAATATTTGGAGCCTCAATCTTAGGACATTTCGAGGCACAATCGCCACAACCCGTACATTTATCCTCATCCACATATCTTGGTTTTTTTAAAATTTTTATATAAAAATGACCTACATGACCTGATACTTCAATGACTTCTGAATAAGTCATTAATTCAATATTTGGATTTCTAAAAACCTCAACCATTTTTGGAGCAAGAATACATAAAGAACAATCATTAGTAGGAAATGTTTTGTCTAATTGAGCCATACGCCCTCCAATTGAAGGAGTCTTTTCTACTAGAAATACTTTAAATCCCATTTCAGTTAAATCTAAAGAGGCTTGAATTCCTGCTATACCTCCACCAATTACTAAGACTGCTCCGACTAAATCATCAGTTTGACTTTTTTGTGATGATTTTTTACTTTTACTCATTTTTTAGATACCTACTTATTTTGTTTTGAGGGTATAACTTCAATAACGTTTTCCAAGAGATTTGATAAATCTATAACATTAATATCTTGGACAGTTTCTGTATCATTTTGAAGGCATCTAAAATGAATTTCACATTTTGGACAAGTAGTAATTAAATTATCTGCAACATCTTTAGCTTCCAACATTCTATGATATCGCAGTGCTTTTGCTTTATCAGAACAATTTAGCCAACAACTTACTCCGCAACATAAAGAATTGGATTTATTGTGAACCATTTCATTATATACATAACCTATTTTTTCCAATTCTTTAAAAATATATCTTATTTTTTCATATATATTAAAAGATTTTGGTAAAAATCTACTTAATCTACATGGATCATGATAAGTTAATTTGAGTATTTTTGTGTTTTTCTTTTCCTTTTTAAATTTAATTTTATTTGCCTTCAATTTCTCATAAAGATATTCAACAAGGTGTTTAACCTCAATATTAAAATTCTCAAACATCGAAGGATAATCAATTTTAAGAGTCCTATACCCTTCTGCACAAGAAGTTACTATTAAAGAAGCTCCACTTCTTTCAAAAGCTTTTATATTATGGATTGCTAATTTTTTAAAAGCTTCGATTTTACCTTGCCACAATAAATCATGACCACAACATTTTTCATCTTTCAATAAAACTATTGGTTCATTTTCAATTTTGCATAATATTTTTAAAGTATCTACAGCATTATTCATTGACTCATCGAATTCATAATTAAAAAGGGGAGCACATCCTACAAAATATAAGATATTTCCCTCTTCTGATACCTTACACCCAGAAGGAACCCACTCAAAAGTCTTTTCTGGAGTAATATTTTCTTTACTCATAATTTCCGAAAGAAGTGTATAGAATCCCTTATGAGCAATTTTAGGCATAATTCTGGCATCCAACATTTTATTTCTTGCATCACGTACTATTTCAGCAAAATTAACTTCATATGGACATTTTTCAAGGCAAGAATTGCAAGTTAAGCAATCCCAAAGCATTCCACTTTCAACAATTCGATCTTCAAAACCTTCAATGATCAGTTGTATTATCCTACTAGGAGTGTATTTTTGGATTCTTCCCATTTGGCAAATACCACTACACATAGCACATTGATAGCAATTATTAAGATATTCTCTTAATTTTCCTTTTATAACCATAGAATTGGTAGAAATTTGAGTAATTTTAAAATTTAACTCCTAAATTTTTTTGCGATAAATTATATCTATCTTCTTTATATTTTGAAAACTGAATTAATTTTTCTAACATTTTATCTCTTTTTCCTTCTAAATCCTCTAAAACTTTTATATATCCCTCATTTATAGCGGATTTAACAATATTTGTTCCAAGTTTGGTTCTAGGTATAGTTGTTGTATATTTTTCAGGTGATGATAACCCACCAAATGAAATATCTGCATAAATATTAGTAAAATCATTACATGCATTACAAGCGGAACGTATATAATCTGATAATTCACTAAACGATATATGCTGAATAATTTCACTTCCTTTTAATTTTATTAACATATCTTCCTTAATATTTAATTTCTCAATCTCTTCAATTTTTAAATTAAATTGAGTTTCAAATTTCTCTTTTTTATCTTTACCCATTGTAAAATTTCCATAACAAAATAATCCAAGAAGATATTTTATATTTTGAGAGGGGGTAACCCCCATTTCTTGCATACATCTTATCGTATAAATTTGACAAGGCGTTCCTATAACAGCTAACTTTTTAAATTTATATCTATTTAATGCCATAATTGTAGGACTATAAGTACTAAAATTAGCAATTTCTGTTACTTGTGAAGAAATATCAAAATGAGAACCTGCAGCTAAAATTAAATCATTTTTAGATTTTGCAATCATTGAATCTCTCGAAAATGGTCCCAACCTTTTTGAAACGATTGCTCCATCAATTAAATTATGTTCCAATAAATACAATAATATAGCAGATACAACTCCACCATCAGTTCCATTTTTTAAGAGATCTTTATCTAATGCTTGAAATGAATATATCTCTTTATAATTGCCAAGTGGTTTGATATAATTATATTGATTATTTAAATTATTTTCTAGTACTTTAGTTTGTGGACAAATATGATAACATATTCCGCACTCTAAGCATTCTTTTTCATTTACAAATTGTGGTGGCAAATCTGGTTTAATAAAATCAATAATCCTATAATCAGCAGAACTACAAAAACTTACACACCCACCACATAATTGACAAATGCCTTTGTCATGAACTTCTTTAATTAAATCTTTAAAATTTTTTATTCGTTTATCTTGACTCATTTTTTAACAAAATTTTATTATTTTTTTACATTGAATTCAATTTTTTTGCATTTTGAATTTTTAATTCCTGAAATTTTCTTAACCAAACCGAATCCAGGTTTTACTTCAGCTAAATCCTTAACTTCTACTAAATTGCCATTTATCAATTTATTAAATAAATCATTTCCAACTTTTGTTCTTGTAATAACTGAAGACCAACCTGCACTTGAGCCTATTGAACCTACTGAAATATCTGCAAATTCGGACGTTAAATCACTACAATAATGGCATACATCTCTTGCTAAGGAAGTTACTTCTTTTAATGGAACTTTGGCCTCTTCTCCATTTTTATCTTTGACAATAAATTTTCCTCCACTAATGTCCATTTTTAAAATGTTCTCTAATTTCTTATTAAAAATTTCAGTGCTTATATTGATAACATTATCATAGCTGAATGATTCCATGCAGAATAAACCAATAGTATAATTAATATTATTAAAAAAGGGTGTTCCAATTGGATAAATACTTCCTTTTTTGAGTGCTAACATCATACATGGAGTTCCAACGACTGCAATTTTATCAAATTTTTGTGCTTCATTCAAAATTGTTAAACTTGGAGAATTAGCATATTTTGTACCAGCGGTTTTATAAAGATCATCAACATTCTCAATTATAATAGGTTTTGGTCTCCAAATATCTTCAGAATGGGTTACTGCTATCGCAGCATCAATTTCTTTTTCTTTCAGTAAATAATATAATAATGTTGTTACTATACCACCATTTTGGCATACTTCTTTAATTTCATCACTTTTTGTACTTGCAGTATATGCATTTATATAATAATTACTTGCGGCACCATCCTTCAAATTAGGATTTAATTTATTTAAAACTGTAAAAATATGCTCAGATGGAAATGACCTCGGGCAAACAGAAAAACAAAGTCCGCATTTAATGCAAGTCTCAGAATCAATTTTAAGATCATCTGCAGTTACTGTTATTGAGCCAACTGGGCATATTGATGAACAATAACCACAATTACAACAAAAATTATTCTCAAATACTAAAGAAACTGGCTCAAAATAATTTTCTCGAAAAGAATTATCAAGGGATTTGGCTTGATATCGAACAATTTCAATCTTTATTTCTTTATCTATCAAATTTCCCTCTTTATTTTTTACTTTTTTAATTTCTGTCTTTATTTCAATTAATTTTTCAACATAACCTTGTTGGGTTAAATATTCAACTGTTGGTACTAATTTTTTCTTATCATATTCCACTTTCTCCACTATTTCTTCAAGAATAAGCGGAGGAAGCCCCATTAATTTTTTTAATATTAAATTTCTTTCTGTCTCAGCATCGAGCAGTGAATCTAAAATAAAATTATAATCTTCCTCACTAAATCTTCCAAATTTCAAAATATCATCTTTTCCCTCATATAACGCCCGAATTTGAAAATTACTTATAGCGTTATATGTAGATTCCATTAAATTTTTTAGATCAATATTTTCTATAAGATCCACCTTCCTAATTAAATTTTTTTTAAGCCCCCATATCCCTTGCAGGGATGTCCCAATAAAATTTCTTAATTTTAAGCTTTCATTTTAAAGATCATTCAAATGGGGGTTTTAGT
This sequence comes from Promethearchaeota archaeon, assembly GCA_019058135.1. GTDB lineage: Archaea > Asgardarchaeota > Lokiarchaeia > Sigyniarchaeales > SOKP01 > 6H3-1. Next base: position 13,092 of record JAHLWE010000395.1, read on the forward strand.
TATTAATTTTTTATCTACTTCTTTTATTTCTGCCTTAATAACTGCTTGATCTGTTTTTAATGGATTCAATCCCAATTTTTCTACTTTACTTACCATATCTTCGACGGATTTTACAAATTTTACAGCTTCAGCTCCAGAGCAGTTATACATGTTTACTCGGTCTCCTCCCAGACCACGCCTATCTAGAATTCTCTTAACAAATTCGACATGCTTTGCGGCAATAAAGTTTCCAGTTTTAAATTCACATTGATTTTCTTGTCATCCTACAACCATTACTCCATCGGCACCATTATTAATTGCATAAATTAGGTGTTTTATATCGACTCTACCTGTACATCGCAGACGAATAATTTTTACATTGGGAGTATATTTCAATCTTGAAACACCAGCTAAATCTGCAGCACTATAACCTCATTTATTACAAGCAAACGTAATAATATTCATTTTCATATATCTCACCTGAATTTTTCGGTTTAAACATTTACTTCCTTTATTAGTGCTAAGATTTGATTAAATATTTGATCATCTGTATAATATCTAATTTGTATTGCTTGAGTTGGACAACATGTTGCACAAATTCCACACCCATCACAATTGATCTCATCGACCTCAGCAATTTTTCCTTCAGGTACAATAATAGCATTCTTTGGACAATTTTTTTCGCAGCGATAACAAGAAATACAATTTTCTTCATCAATAATGGCACATATTAATTCAAGCTCCGCTTCTCCCTTGGATGTCAATTCTGCAACCTTACTTGCGGCTGCTCTCGCTTGAGAAACCGAGTATGATATATTTTTTGGTCCTTGCGCAAAACCACAAATATAAATCCCTAGATATTTAGTTTCCTGAGGGCTTAAGCCAAAATGATGTTCGGTCAGGTATCCATTTGTATCATAATCAATTCCAAGAACATCTGCTATTTGTCTTGTTCCTTTAGATGGTAATACCGCAGTTGATAAAATTACTAAGTCTGCATCAATTTTTATTATCTCATCTGTTAATGAAGAATATACTCTTACCTTGAGATTTTTGGTTTCAGAATCCTCTATTAGTTCTGGAACTTTACCTCGAATAAAGTCAATACCTTTATCACGAGTTCTCATATAGTATTCTTCAAAGTTCTTTTCAAATGCTCTTATATCAATGTAGCAGATGGTTATATGACAATCAGGGATTTCTTCTTTAAGTAATTTAGCATTTTTTAAAGCGATCATGCAACACACACTAGAACAATAGGCTTTTTCTATATCTCTCGAGCCAACACATTGAATAAATAATATTTCTTTAGGTGTTTTTCCATCTGATGGTCTTTTTACATGGCCCATTGTTGGACCATTTGGTGCTAATATCCTTTCAAGCTGGATTTCGTTTATAACATTTTGATATTCTCCATATCCATATTCTGTAGGATTATATAAGTCCCAACCCGTTGCAACTATTATTGTACCAACTTCAATTTCGACATATTCAGGTTCTTGACTCAAGTCAATTGCATGTGGCTCGCAAGCATCTACACAAGCATATCATTCAACGCAAGATTCTTTTTCAAGATCATAAACAAAAGGAATGGCTTGCCCAAAACATATATCGATACATTTTCTTGAACCTAAATTTTCTTGCCAATAATTCGGTATGTAAATTGGGCATACTGGCGTACAATCTCCACAACCATTGCACAAATCTTCTATAACATATCTAGGTTTTTTCTTTATCGTAACTTCATAATTTCCAACATATCCTTCAACTTTATCAACTTCACTATAACTAATAATTTCAATATTCTCATTTCGATTAGCTTCAAGCATTTTTGGACCTAGAATTCATATAGAACAATCATCAGTTGGAAATGTTCGATCTAACTGAGCCATTCTGCCCCCAATTGTAGTTTTACTCTCTATCAAATACACCTTTATTCCTTGATTTGCCAGGTCTAATGCCGCATTTAATCCAGCGATTCCTCCACCAACTACTAAAGTAACTTTTTTTATAGGAATGATTTTTGTCGGTACTATTTCCAATCTTTTAGCCCTTTCATAACCTGCTTTGCTTAAAATTTTTGCTTTATCGGTTGCTGAAACTTCATCTTCAGTAATCCAAGAACATTGTTCTCTAATATTTACCATTTGAAAATAAAATTTACTAAGTCCTGCCCGTTCTAAAGACCCTCTATAAATCGGTTCATGAGTTCTAGGAGTTCAAGCTGCAACTACAACCCGATTAATCTTTTTTTCTTTGATATCGTCCATTATTAATTTCTGCCCTTGTTCAGTACATAAAAAACTAAAGATGCGACTTGTTTCAACATTATCAAATTGTTTCATATACTCTGCAACTTCAGAACAATCAACTTTCGCAGAAATATTCAAGCCTCATTGACATGCATAATATCCAATGCGTAAAATTTCTTTACTCAATTTTTTTTCACATCAACTCGTTTTATGATTTTTATTTAAAAATTTATACTATTAGATTAAAAAAATTTAAAATGCTCCAAATTAAAAAAATTTTTTATATTAATTTTCAGATTCAATAATTTTACATTTTGAAATTACCTTATTTAATAACTTTTATCTTAATGATTATATAAATTATTCGATACTGACAGAAATGGAAAATAGAATAATTATTTGTTTCGAGAAACCATAAGAAATTATTTTAGATTATACGATTTCGGTTATTATTTCCGACTTTCAAAATATTTGTATGAGATTACTTTCGAGACTGATAACTTCGTTAATAATAATTTCGAAAACTAATAAAAAATCAAAAAAGAATTTTCAAATCCAAAAATATATTTAAAAAAATGCATTACATTCCTAAAGAAATTTAACAACAAGAACATGATTTGCAAAAGACAGACAATAGAACTATTAGGTAATTATTTCAATTCAAGTAATAGAGCAAATATTAAAAGAGATGCGGTTAAACATTTGGGAGAAATTGGTGATGAAAAAATTCTTAAGCATCTTTTATAATGTGTAGGAGATTATCATTGAAAAGTTCGGCTCTTAACTACTAAAATGATAAAAAAATTGAAGCAAGATAAACAAAATAATCAATAACTTATCTGTTTTTACTTAACGTTTTCCTTTAAAAATTAAATTACTATTTAATTTTAATAATTTTTTTTAAGGATTAAGTTTTTTATAAAGTAATTATAACCAAATCTCTGTGTAAATAGAGGTTTTATAGAGTGAGTGAAGAAATAAATAAAGTAAAATCTGAATCTAAATATGAACATTCTTTTGAATATATAAAAAAGAAATTAGAAGGGAAAAAAGATTCATTTGGAAAATTAGTAAAGGAAGTTATAAGAACAGGTGTTTGCACTCAATGTGGCACTTGTGCAGCGATTTGCAGTGCTCTTGAATGGGATCCAATTTATGAAGAACCACGATTAGTCGGTCAATGTTCTGGGTGTGGAATTTGTTATAATCAATGTCCGAGGACTATTACTAATCCCGAACAGCTTGTTGGTCATTTTAAAACAGGTTATGTTACGAAAAGTGGAATTCCTGAAGTTATTGGTGGTCAGGACGGAGGAACCGTTACGAGCTTATTGTGTTATTTATTTGATGAAAATTTGATTGACGGAGCAGTTGTTACTAAAAAAAATCCAAATAAACCATGGGTTCCGCTGCCTCAACTTATTACTACTAAAGAAGAATCTATCGAAGCTTCTGGTTCTATTTATAGCCATTCACAAACAGTTGATTCTTTAATGGACGGGATTAGAAATGACATGGGCTCTATCGCATTTGTAGGAACTCCATGTAACATAGATGCTGTGTTTAAAATGGAAAGTAGTCCACTTGGAATGTTAAAATATTTTATGAGAGCACATGTTTTTAAAATTGGATTATTTTGTATGGATTCATTTTCACATGAAGCATTATTACCATTTTTTGAGAAGGAGGGAATTAATTTAGCGGAAATAACAAAAATGGATATCAATAAAGGAAGATTTTATCTTTATAAAGAAGATACAGAAGTAAAATCCTATAAAATAAAGGAATTAGATAAATTTAAATCATCAAGTTGCAATTTTTGCACAGATTTAGCTGCTGAAAATGCTGATATCTCGGTGGGTTCTGTTGGAAGTGGACCGATGAAAAACACAGTTTTAGCACGATCAGGTATAGGAGTAGAAATTATGGAGGACGCTATAAAAAAGGGATATTTACTTTCTGAACCATTTTCAGTGGAAAATTTAAATTCTGTCTTGTTCCTAGCAAGATTAAAGAAAGTATCTCAATATACGGTTCTTAAAAGGAAGGTTTTTATAGTTAAAGATATAGATAGAGAAGAACCATTTAAACCAAGACCAGAATTGAAAGAGCAAGCTGAGGTCGCAACGCCGTTTGGAACAAGAAAAATATTAAGGGTTTCTCAAAAACTGAATGAAAGTCAAACGGCTACTACAATTACAATAGAAAATGTTATAGGATATCTTCTTGAAAATTTACAAATTAGGGTTGCTGTTGTGGAAGAACTATTCGAAAAACGACCTTGGAGTACAACAATACAAGAAATTTTTCCTTTTGAATCTATTCAGATTAGTTATCCATTAGAAATTAAAGATGGAAAACATGTTCTTGGAGAAATAATTATAGATATTTCTGATTCATATAGAAAACTCTTTTTTAAGAAATACTCGCTGAAACCAAAAGAAAAAAAATCAAAATAATAGATAAAACAATTTTTCAACAAAATTTTTATAAAATCAAATTAAAAATTTAAATAAGAATAAACGAGATATAAAAAAATGAAAATTAGTTTAATAGGATTATCTGGTTGTGGAAAAACCTCTTTATATTCGGTAATATTCGCGGAAAAAACACCTGAAGAAACAAAGAGATTATCTCCAACGATACTCTATGAAACAAGAAGGCATCCTTTTTTAGGATTAGAAATATCAATTTTTGATTTTGGAGGCCAAGACCAATACATCAAAGAATATCTTGATAAGCCGAAAATATTCATGGGTACGGATGTTTTGATTCCCGTGGTTGATTTGCACGATCCAAATTCTTTTAATAAATCAAAAAAGTATTTTGAAGATGTTATAAAACTTTATAAAGAGAATTATCAGAAACCAAAAATTTGTCTGTTTTATCATAAATATGATACTGAAGATTATCAAAAGGAACTCTTAGATACAAATATAATAAAAGCTCGAGAGATTTTTTCGGATATATTTAAAGATTATAAGCCACAAACTTTTCTAACGAGTATCTATGATCAAGAAAATTTAACAAAGATCTTCAGAGATATATTAATGGGATCTTATTCAGAATTAAAGGGTCATATAGAAAAAGCGGAAAAGCACTTACGGGAGATAAATGCGAGAATTATTATTTCCGATATATCAGGAAATGTATTAGTTCATAATGTTCAAGGAGTTTCAAGCGGACTATCATTAAGGGCAGATTTAAGAGATTTTATCAGTTCCTGTAATGTAATTAGAGAGAATGTTTTTTTATCTGATTCTGCAGAGTTTAAAGGAAATTCAGAAGAAGGTAAAGAACTTCAACTGTATATTTTTAAATACATATTAGCTGTTTTAATAATGAAATCGGAAGGGGAATTGGATCCTGAATCTTCTGAGAAGATTCGTGTATTGTTAAAAGATATGAAATTATTTTCTGACATAATTGTTTCTATTCATTCTGAATAATATTTTTAAAACGATCAAACGATAAAAATGAAATTAAGTCTTGATAATGATGATAGTATCATTTTGGGAGATTATCTTAATGTAATTACTAAAACTACATTTGAAGAAACAACTGAGATCTTGTGGGGAGGTTTAAAATTAATTTCTAAAAACCCATGTAAAAGAGACTTAATTATAACCAAATCTGAAATATTCAATCAAGGTACTTTTGAGGCTGGAGAATATATAAGAAAAAGATCACAACTTATTAATCCCAACATAGTTCCAACAATTCCAGCAAGAAATATTCACTACTTAGTTAAAATGACTTTAAGAATTAAAAGTCCTCTTAATTCTCAAAAAGAAATAGAAATTTTTAAAGAAAATCCCATTAAAATTTTTCCAAAAGAGAATATATATCAAAATAGAATTCCCACTCCAATTAAATTAATTATGGCTGGGATAGATCTTGAAATTTCTAAAGATATTTTTAAACCAGGCGATGCTATTAAGATTGATTATAAAACAAGCAATTTAGCATTATTTCAAATAAGATTAAAACAAAAGGCTAATTTAATATGTATTTGTGAACCTTTTGGTGAACAATGTGGAAGTACTGAGGAATTACCACCAGTGATTGCTGGTGGAGCAAAAACATCCAAAACAGATAACGGTTTTCTATTGATAAAAATTCCAAATCACGCTGAACCAAGTCATGAATATCTTTGGGAACCTCAAGAAAAAGATCAGTGGGGTGTTAAATTTGGGGATTATTCTAAATGGTTTCTGGAGATTATAGGAAATAGGAAAAGAGAAGTCGGGGGAGATATAATCTCTTTTGAAATCCCAATTATTATTAAACCTCAAAAACAACAAAATATAATCGAAACTGGTTTATTTAGAGAAAGAGAAGAGGGTTTAGAATTATTTGAAGCCCCTCCTGCAATAAAAAAAGGTATGAATATAATTTCTATTGATACTGATAAAGATACTTCTTCAAGTACATTTATTTATAAATTACGAATAAAAAATAATCTCAAAGATATTCTTAATGGTGTTACAATAGAAAACTCAGGTATTCAACGAGGTCTATTCGAGACCTATAAGCATATGACAGGTTTTAGTGCATGGCTACCAGGAGAAGAAAAAATAATTGAATATAAAACAAGGCAAGAAATCGATACTTTAATTTCTACTATTGAAACAAATTCTCAAAAACAAATTAGAATTCAAACTATTCTATGAGATAATTTAATTCGTAATATAATTTATAAAATATTTTTTGAATATCTTAATCTTTTAAAAGAAATATTTTATTTTAAATGCAAATTTCGTTTCTATTCTTATTAAATCTTAATATTACTTGATTTAGAATCATGCAAGATTTAATTCTAAGTAAGAATCAGGTGAAATATTTATGTTAAAAAGGCATAATATATTATATATAAAAGAAAAAAATAATTCAAATTCCTTAAGAAAAAAATAGATTGATACATTAAGATGAGAAGTATATTTCCGAACTTAA
>JAHLWE010000396.1 GCA_019058135.1 Promethearchaeota archaeon
GGATGTGTATGCCACCATCCTATAATAAAATCATCACTTTGTTCATTAAGGAATTTTTCATAAAGAGATTCATCGATCTGAGCCATATCTGCATATTGTTTTGTTTCAAATTTAACACCAGCACGACTACCAACAATCATAGGAATTGCATCTGTAATATAACAGATATCATCATTCTCAATATGTCCAATCAGAATTCCATATGCTTCTCTCCAATTTTTTGGCTTCATATCATTATTTGCATATCTCAAGGCGTAGACTACAATTCGCCTATATGCTTTCATTGAGATAATGCAAGGAGATTCTGGATCAACTTTTTTAGATGAAAAATTAATAGAGTTTCTTACCATAATTTAGAATATCAAATTTTATAAGAGCAGACAATTCATGAATTTTTTATATATTATAATAAATCAAAAAAAATTATTAAAAACCTTCTTTATTAATTAACTTATTATTAATAAAAACGATAATTTCTCTCTTCAATCATGACGCAACCTATTATGAAGAATAAAATTGTTATTGGTTTTGTTGGGTTAGCTGGAGCCGGTAAATCATCTGCTCTTGAAGGGATAAAATCCATAGGAACAATAATTACAATGGGAGATGTAATAAGAAAAGAGGTAGAACTGAGAAATCTACCTCGAACTTCTGAAAATCTTGGAATGATTGCAAAAGATTTAAGGAAAGAGTATGGGAATGATGTGATCGCAAAAAAATGCGTTGAGCTAATAAAAGAACACCCATCTGATACAATTTTCATAGATGGATTACGTTCAATGAATGAAGTAAATATTTTTCGCGAATTTTTGAAATTCCCAATAATCTCTATTATTATCGATGAAGAGATTAGGATTAAACGCCTTTTAGAAAGGGGAAGAGAAGATGATTCGATAAAAATAGATGATATTAAAGAACGTGATGAGAGGGAAATTAGATTTGGTTTAAGAGAAGTTATAGAGAATTCAGATTATAAAATTACTAACAATTCAACAATAACAGATTTACAAGAAAAAACACGAGAAATTGTTGAAAAAATAATTAAGGGATCATCTAATTTATTCTAATTGTTTTGCAATAAGTTTAGCAAGACTTACTTTACTCACAGGAGTATCAATAGAATCTGTTCCAATGATCTCATCGGCTCCTGCATTTAATATGCGGTAGGCTGCATTTTCTAATAATAGAGCATGGGTTCCCACTGCCAATATTTTATTTGCGCCACATTTTTTAGAAATTTTAATTGCATTAGCCATAGTGCCTCCTGTCGCTATTATGTCATCTGAAATAATTACATCATGTCCTGATAAATCTATATCAGCATACATTTCAATTTCTCCAGTTCTCACATCTCGTTCTTTTGAGAATAACTTTACAGGAATATTTTCTCCTAAATGTGCTGCAAATTGTTCTGAACGGGCTACACCACCCTTATCCGGAGCAATAACAATTGCATTATTCAAATTTAATACTTTCACGTAATTGGCAATTTCGCTCATTGGATCAAGATTTTTGGCGGGAATCGAGAAATCATTTAATATATCAGGTGCATGAACATCTACCGTATAAAATTTATCAATACCTAACGAATCAATCATTTTCACGATTACACTAGCAAATCTAGTTTCTCCCGGTCTAAAGATTTTATCTTGGCGTCCGTAAGCTAGGTACGGAACTACGACAGTTAAATTCTGAGGATTCATTCTCTTCGCTGCAGAAATCATCATGAATAATTCCATAATCCTTGCATTTTGATTCTCCTTTGTGCTCGCTCCTGTAGTTTGGATAATAATAATATCATTTCCTTCAATTATAGACTCATCATCAATGTTTAGTCTCAAATAATTTTCTCCATCGGGAAACTTTTTAGTTTCTGTTGTTATGGTTTCAATATTGAGCAATTTTGCAATTCTCATTCCCAACAACTGAGATGAAGGACCAATAATCAGATATTTACCCATTTTTTTCACCTATATTATACTTTGCAGATGTTCATATTAAAATTATTTTTTTATAACTTTTTAAGAAATTTTAGTATCTCTTGAAATAGATTTTCTCTATTTCCTTTAAATGAATGCCCACCTGTCTCATAAATTAATACATTTTCATCATTCAATCCTAATTGCTCCTTAATTTGATATAGATTTTCAAAAGGAATTGTTTCATCATCTTTGCAATGAGCGATTAGAATTCTATTATTATTTGAAGGATCCTTATTAAGATAAAATTTCGGACTAACATTTCTAATTAATTCTTCACCAAAATTTATTTTTCTCTGACCAACTGTAGCATAATCATATCTCGTACATAACGCAATAAGAGTTTTTGCCCGTATATCTTTAAAACCTTGAGTTAATATAATAGCTCCTCCATAACTTCTCCCAAAAAGCGTTATTTTTTTATCTAAAATTCGATTTTTCTGGTTATCTAAAATCCAACTGATTACCTCAGGAAGAAAAAAAAAGATTTTATCAAAAAACTTGATCCAATTTCTTCCAGTTTGTTTTCCCGGCAATGGGTCATAAGCCAATACATAATATCCAACCTTAGCAAATTTTTCGGTAAATATTTTTACAAATTTACCATTTCGATCTTCCATAAACGCAGGAATATTAATTATCCATGAAGTTTTCTTGGGAGTATCATTTGTATAATAAATAGACCCATTTAAGAAGATTTTATCATCATCTACTGGAATTGAAACATTTTCTATTAAAATGTCTTCCATGTTCTATACCTCTATTGTAAATGTTTTAAAACGTGCTTCTCTAATGCATTAAATGATTCTTTATCAATTTGATATTTCTTAAGTATTTGAATAATTTTTTGATTAAGTAGATTGTGTTCCGGTTTGCATGCACTTGAATTTAAAAATTCTTCCCCATGAAACATACCCACAGTATTTTCAGTAATTCGAATAAGTTCCGTTGCGATAATACTATTTATGAATATTAAATCTTCCAATCTATTCAGAATCTCTTTATTTTCATTCATACCTTTAGTAATATGCACTTTTTTTTAAATCAATCCATTTTTTAACGCATATTATCATATTTGAACAAATTAATTCAATTTAGAAA
>JAHLWE010000397.1 GCA_019058135.1 Promethearchaeota archaeon
ACCAAAAACTGCTGATTATAAAGGAGAAAAACATGTTGCTTATATAGAAATTGATGGCAATAAAGTAACTGTTTCTATTGGAAATGTTGCAAATATGGCTCATCCAATGACTGAAGAGCATTGGATTGAATGGATAGAATTAATTTGCAAGGATAATTGCTATAAAAGGAAATTTCTTAAGCCAGGCGATGAACCTAAAGCAACGTTTGTAGTAGCAGATACTGAGGGACTCTGGGCTAGAGAATATTGTAATTTACATGGTTTATGGAAATCAAAATAATAAAATAATTTAAAATATTTTTTTTTATATATTTTCCTTCTATCTTTTTTATGGAAATAAAAAAAAGGCTTATTTGCAATTATAATCAGAAAATAAACTGAAAATTAAAAAATCATTGTTCTTCTGCTTCTATTCTTATCTTTTCTCTAATTAATTCATCAACAACACTTGGATCTGCAAGTGTGGTTATATTTCCAACATTCGATCCTGTAGCGATTGCTTTTAAAATCCTTCGCATTATTTTACCACTTCTTGTTTTTGGTAGGGTATCAGCGAATTGAATGACCTCTGGCTGGAAAACGGGACCTATTTCTGTTCTAACATGCATAACTATGTCTCTTTTAAGTTTTGTTGTTTTTTTAATTCCTTCCATTAAAGTTACATAAGCATAAATTGCTTGTCCCTTTATCTCATGTGGAATTGGTGCAACTGCTGCCTCAGCAACTTTAGGATGACTAACAATAGCACTTTCAATTTCCATTGTTCCAATTCGATGTCCGCTAACCTTTATAACATCGTCGAGCCGACCTAGAATCCAGTAATAACCGTTTTGATCACGGCGTGCTCCATCACCAGTAAAAAATTTATTTGGAAATCTCTCAAGATAGGTTAATTTAAAACGCTCCGGATCACCCCATACATTTCTTAACATACCTGGCCAAGGTTGCTGGATTACTAAATAACCCCCTTCATTTGCCTCAACTTCTACTTCCTCAACATCAACGATTTTTAGACTAATTCCAAAAAATGGAAGTGTACAGGATCCTGGCTTCATTGGAGTGGCAGTAGATATAGGAGTTATTAAAAATCCACCACTCTCCGTTAACCAATATGTATCAACGATAGGGCATCTTTCCTTTCCAATAATCCTGTAATACCAGAGCCATGCTTCTGGATTAATTGGCTCTCCAACTGTTCCTAAGACCTTTAGGCTGTTAATATTATGTTTAAGAACTGGTTTATCCCCGTATCTCATTAGAGAACGAATAGCGGTTGGGGCTGTGTAGAATTGATTTACTTTGTACTTCTCTATAATTGCCCAAAACCTATCTACATCTGGAAATGTGGGTACGCCTTCGAACATTACGATAGTTGCTCCGTTACACAATGGACCATAGATTATATAACTATGCCCAGTAATCCAACCAATATCTGCTGTACAAAACCATACCTCACCTTCCTTATAGTTGAACACGATTTTGTGTGAGTATGAAGTAAATAACAAATATCCTGCAGTTGTATGAAGAACTCCTTTTGGTTTTCCGGTCGTACCGCTTGTATATAAAATAAACATTGGGTCTTCTGAATCCATTTCTTCACAAGGGCATTCTTCTGATTGACCTGCAATAAAATCATCATACCAAATATCCTTTTCATCATCCCATGGAACTTCTACACCAGCTCGTTTAACAACAATTACTTTCTCGATTGTTGGGCATTGCTCAATAATTAAAGCCGCGCCTTCTTTCATTGGGTATAATTTTCCAGATCTTTTAGTTTTATCGACAGTAAATAATAATTTTGCTTCACTATCTGCTATTCTATCTTTTACCGCTTCTTTGCTAAATCCTCCAAAAACAATAGAATGAATAACTCCAATTCTAGTACATGCAAGCATAATGATAGCGAGTTCAGGAATCATTGGCAACCAAATAGCAATTCTATCACCTTTTTTTAAACCTGCTACTTTCATAGCATTTGCTACTTTGGAGACTTGCTTAAGAAGCTCCATAAACGTGAACTTCTTTTCGGTTCCATCATCACCTTCCCAAATTATTGCAACTTGGTCTCTCCTACCATTTTTAATATGTCTATCTATACAATTATAACTAACGTTAAGTTTTCCACCAATAAACCATTTACCAGGAAATAAATCGGTGCTTTCCCAAACTTTATCCCATTTCCTAAACCAATCTAAAGTTTCTGCGGCCTTACCCCAGAATTTTTCAGGATTTTCTATAGAATCCTTATGCATTTTTTTATATTGTTCCATATTAGTAACATATCCAGTTTTCATAAATTCTGGGCTTGGATTAAAAACACGTGTTTCCTTTAAAATTGAATCCATTTTTTCTTCTTTAGACATAAAACATGACTCTTTTAAACGTTAAATTAAATTCTACTCTATTTTTTTTATTATTGAAAAAAAATAAAACATTTCGTTTATAATTTAAAAATAATAAGAATAATATCCAATATGAAAATGTGGAAAAAAAAATTAGATAAGTGGAGAGAAAAGGAAATCACCGCCGAGGAGGCAATTAAAAAAATCGTTCCGGGCAATCGTGCATTTATTGGTAATTGTTGTTCAGAATCTTAAGGTCTTACACATGAATTATCCCAAGCAGTATGAAACATATTTTTTAACAAAGGACAATAAAAAAATTACTATACGTCCTTTAAAAACTACAGATGAGCATTTATTAAAAGATCTATATTATTCTTTAGACAAACAAAGCATGTATTTTAGGTTTTGTGAAGTAGGTAGGAATTTTTGCGATACTGTAATACAGCAAGAGGTAAATATCGATTATAATAACATATTTTGTATAGGCGCACTCGTAGGAGAGATTTCAAATAAAGAAATGGTCGGAACAGCGGGCTTTTATCTTAATCCAAATACTAACACAGCAGAATTTTCCTTCGTTGTGAAAAAATTGTGGAGAAATAAAGGAATAGGACAATATTTGCTGCATCATTTAATTATGATTGCAAAAGTAAAGGGTATTAAGGGTTTTTACGGAACCATTCATTTTCAAAATAAAAATACGATTCATATTATTAAAAAATCAGGATATACAAAAATAACACCACCCGAAGTTGGAGAAAAGGAACTATTTTTTGAATTATTTTTTGAAAAAGAATAGTTAATTTTTATCTATTTTTTTTAAGTGTATAACTAAAAATTTTTTATTCTCAGATTCTTGCGGAATCTACAGCCAATTCCTAGCTTTTTTGAATTAACTGTTGAGATTTTGATTTTGCTTTTTAGTTTTCTTGCTGTTTATCCAATTTTTTAGTTTTCTAAATGGAAATGATATAGTATCAAAAATTGCTCATCCAGTACAAGTAAATTTAGTCTTTTTCAATTCATTTGGGTTAATTTTATTTTCCATACTGATTTAATCCTCTTTTTATTATTAATTTATTTTTTTTATTTTTTCTCTTTCTCCAATTATATTAGGTTTTTATGGTCCATATTTCCTTTCTGATATTTTTTTTACTATAATTTCAATTATTTTTACATAATAATTTAATAAACATAAATCTAGTTCTTATATTTAATAAAAATTGAATGTATAATTGAAATATAAAAAACATGTATGAAAATAATGCCGGAAGAGATAAAAACAAAAGTAGGTTTAAAATTGGAAAAAGAAATGATATTTAAATGCGACTTGGGTAAAATGGCACTTAAAGATTGCTATATTGACGAAACTAATCAACAAGAAGCAGATATGTGGGGTCCAAATCCATCTAGACTTTTAGGAATGGCTCTTTTGGGGTGTTTAAGTGCGAGTTTTATTTTTTGTTTAAAAAAAAGAAATTTTTTAATTGATGATTTAAAATCAGAAGCCGAAGTAGTAATTGGGAGGAATAATAGAGGGCTTTTAAGGGTAAAAAAAGTAAATGTCCATATAATCTCTAAAATTGACGATCCTAAAGCCCGTAAGAGGGCAGATCAATGTAGGAAGATGTTTGAGACTTATTGCACTGTTACCGCAGCTGTTAGGGACGGGATTGAAGTGAATGTAAATCTTGAATATTAATTTTTTTAATTAAATATTTTATTTGTTTTTCTTTTGTTATGGTTTTTTTTTTTGTTTAACTCAAGTACAATCTTATTTATTATTAAACAAACATTTAAATATGTAAGCTTACACTTTTTAAATAATGGTTGTCAATCATAGGTTGACAAACAAAAATTAACAGACTTTATAAAAATTAAAACTAAAAAAAGAGGAAAATAACATGAGAAAAATAATTGGAATTGACTTGGGAACTTCTAATTCTGCAGCTGCGGTACTAATCGGGGGAAAACCCACATTAATTCCGAGCGCTGAAGGACTCACTATTGGAGGTAAAGCTTTTCCTAGTGTAGTTGCCTTCACGAAAGATGGACAACGATTAGTAGGAGAACCTGCTCGTAGACAAGCTATTTCTAATCCAGATAGAACCATAACTGCCATTAAACGAAAAATGGGTATGAGTTATAAGGTTAAAATCGATGGAAAAGATTATTCTCCCCAAGAAATTTCAGCAATGATCTTAAGGAAAATAAAGGAAGATGCGAGTGCATTTTTAGGAGAAGAAGTAAGTGAAGCTATTATTACGGTACCTGCATATTTTAACGATAATCAAAGGCAAGCCACAAAAGACGCCGGTAAAATTGCTGGATTAAACGTAAGAAGATTAATTAACGAACCTACTGCTGCTGCCGTATCTTATGGTTTAGATAAAGAAGATATCAGTATTAAAATTGCTGTTCTTGATTTAGGAGGAGGTACATTTGATGTCACTATTCTCGAAATGGAAAATAAAGTATTTGAAGTCATTTCCACAACTGGAGATACTCAATTGGGAGGAACTGACATGGATAGAATTTTAGTAGATTATATTGCTACAGAATTTCAAAAGGAACAAGGAATTGATGTGAGAAAAGATTCTAAAGCAATGGAAAGAATTAGAGAAGCAGCAGAAAAAGGAAAAATTGAGTTATCCACGACGCTAACAACTGAAATAAATCTGCCTTACATTACTGCGGATGCAAATGGACCTAAACATTTAAACATGTCCATAACCAGAGCCAAACTTGAGAGTTTAATTAGCCCAATTTTAAAAAAATTAGAGATATCTATTAAAAGGGCGTTAAGCGATGCAAACTTACAGTCTTCAAGTATAGATAAGATTCTGTTAGTAGGAGGGCCCACAAGAATGCCTAGCGTTCAAAAAAAGTTCCAAGAACTTTTTGGAAAGCCTCCAGAACATAGTATTGATCCGATGGAATGTGTTGCTCTGGGTGCTTCAATACAAGGTGGAATTTTATCTGGTGAAGTTAAGGATTTATTACTCTTAGATGTCACGCCACTCTCTTTGGGAGTCGAAACATTGGGAGGAGTATTTACTAAATTAATTGAAAGAAATACGACAATTCCTACGAGAAAAACTGAAGTATTTTCGACAGCGTCAGACAATCAACCTGCAGTTGAAATTCATGTACTTCAAGGTGAAAGACCAATGGCTGCTGATAATATTACTTTAGGGACATTTCATTTAACTGGGATACCACCAGCTCCGAGAGGGGTGCCACAAATAGAAGTGACATTTGACATCGATGAAAATGGCATTTTAAATGTAACAGCAAAAGACAAGGGTACTGGAAAACAAACTGGAATTACTATTACTGCTTCTACAAAGATGTCTGAATCAGAAATAGATGCAAAAATCAGAGAAGCCGAGAAATATGCTGAGGAAGATAAGAAAATCAAAGAATTAATGTCTTTAAAAAACCAAGCGGAATCTCTAATATATCAAACCGAGAAAATTATGAAAGAACACGAAGATAAAATCGGGGACTTAAAAACAACTATTGAACAAAAAGTTTTAGCGTTGAAGGGAGCTTATGAAGGAGAAGATCCTTCAAGGATTAAAAACGCAATAGAAGATTTACAAACTGCTTTACATCAAGTTTCAGCGAGGATTTATGGTCAAAATCAGACTTATAAAGGTTATCCTGGTGGATCATGCGGAATACCGCAAGATGATAGACCAGAATATGAAAAACAAGCTGAACAATATCGAAAAGCTTCTGGACAAGACGATATAGTAGATGCAGATTATGAAGAAGCCTAAAATAAAAATATTTGTTTTTTTTTTTAATAATTTTTTATTTTTTTAAATTAAGAGCTGTGCTGGGGTGAATAATGCTGCCAAAGAAAAATTATTATAAAATTTTAGGAATAGATAAAAGCGCTACTAAGGAAGAAATAAAACGCGCGTTCCGAAAACTGGCAAGAAAATATCACCCTGATGTAAATCCAGACGAACCAAAATCTGGAGAAAAATTTAAAGAAATTAATGAAGCTTATAGCGTCTTGAACGATGATAAAAAGAGGGAGATGTACGATAAATTTGGAGTAGTAGATGGTGATCGCTCAACATATTATCAATCTACCCCTGGTAGTAGTCGTTCAAATTTTAATAGAACTCCTGACGGAACTTATGTATATACTAGCTCCGGAAATCCTATAGATTTTAGCGAATTTTTCAAAAATATGGGAAGTTCGGGGAGATTCTCAGGATCCAATTTCGATTTCTTTAATGATTTAGGAGATATATTTGATGTTTTTTCAAATAAAAGAAGTGGTAGTACAAGAACAAGGGTAAGACCAAATATCCCTCGAGAAGGTGATGATTTGAGATATGATATGGAAATTAATTTTATGGAAGCATTTTATGGGGGTACTAGAAAGGTTCAATATATAGATCCTGCTACTAATAAAAAAACTACCCTATCAATAAAAATTCCTAGAGGAGTACATGATAATCAGAAATTAAGACTTAAAGGTAAAGGTATGCCGGGAGAATATGGTGGTCCAAATGGCGACCTTTATATAGTAATTCACATTGAGAATCATACAATTTTTGAAAGAAGAACCAATGATCTCTATATCGAAAAAGAAATACCCTTCTCAGTTGCAACATTAGGGGGAAAAATTAAAGTTCCTAAAATCGATGGGGGCACTTTAAATGTAAATATTCCTTCAAGAACTCAACATTATGCCACTCTTAGATTAAAAAATCAAGGATTTTATAAATTGAATTCAGATCAAAGAGGTGATTTATTGGTGAAAGTAAAAATTAAAGTTCCCAAAAAATTAACGGGAGAACAGAAAGAATTATTATTAAAATTAAAAAATTTAGGATTATAAAGTGATGTAAAATGATGAGATTTGATAGTTTTTCAATAAAATTGCTAGAAGCTTTTGTTGAAGTTAAATCTCTAGCGGAATCAAAAGATCATCAACAACTTGAACCAACTCATTTATAAATTGCTCTTTAAAAACAACCTGATGGAGTAATTGCCACTTATTCTGCATTTGAATATCTAAAAAAAAGTGAAAATTGAATACTAAATATTCAAGGGAATAAAAAAATAATTATTATAATATAACCAATCGCCAATAATAAATGAATTAAAGCAAACATACCTCCAATTTTTGTTAATTTTTTGTAATTCATTCCAGGAACGCACTCTTTCGTTGCCAATTCTAAGGTCATCATATCACAAGCAGATCCTTGAGGCAAGAAATTTCCACCGATATTAATTCCAGTGATAAATGCAATCAATAGAGGAATTGCATTAACCCCTTCGATGCCAATAAGAATTTCCACAATTGGTATAAACATAATAGTAACAGGTGCGTTATCCATAAAACCAGATAATAAGCTCGTTATAATTAAAATCATTAAGCACAGTAGAAAAAGATTATCAGTTGTCATTTGAACAAAGAAATCTTCAATGAATTTGATTGTCCCGTTCAATTCCATTAGATAAACTAATATAAACAAACATATAAAGAAAAAAATTAGTTTATAATCAACTTTACGCAAATAATGTGATACATTTCGACGGGATTTTCCTTTCTTATCTTTAACAGGATTCAATAATACAAAAATTACTAATCCAATTAATCCTGCAATAAGAATACTAGGAATTATAATTAATAAAATAATAAGAATGATAAAACCATAAAAATTCTTCTTAAATGTTTTATCATCAACCTTAATTTGTTGAAAAACTTCTTTTCGTTCAATATCCTCACACATGCCCGGAGTTGGATGCTTAATTTCTTTTGTGAGTACGAATTGATCTAATAAAAATAAAGTTAAAGTAGTCGAAATCACAAAAAAAAGTCCTAAATTTACAATAAACCATAATGTAGATAAATTAAAATGATTAGCAATTAAAATATTTTCAGCAGAACCGAATGGTGTTAAGGTAGACGCCAAATTAATACATATTGTCATTCCCAATAAGAATGGAGTAGAATTTATTTCAAGTTCCTGACAAGACAGAATAATGATCGGGACAAAAATAATTGCTACTGATAAATCTTCAATAAAAGCTGCAGTTAAAGTTGATATTATACAAATTATATAGAATAGCTTTCTTAAATTTGATTTATATCTATTAACAAGTCGTCTTGCAAGCTCGTGAAAAAATCCATTTTCTTTTAGAATTTCTACAATACAGAAAAATGTTATTAAAAAAAAAACGATTTCCCATTCTATTGCAGTAAAATAATTCTCTAAATATTGAGCTTCAGGTATAAAAATTGCCGTGAACAATCCAGCCACAACAATAATAGCTATTGAGTATATTAAATAATCTAGTTTCTCGAAAAATAATACTATCACTAAAACAATGAAACAAATTATTACTACTATTTGTAAAAGTGCATTAGTCATAATCGCATTGATTTAAAAGAATAATATTAAATAACTAAGAATATCATACATTTAAGACTTTATCTTAAAAAGTTATAAATTAATAAATCTCGAATTTGATAGATATTAATCATCATTTTGCTTGAAATTTATATATCATAAAATTCATTCATAAAGTATTTATTATAGTATTTCAAAATACAAATATTTTCATTAAAAAATAATGAGAATGTTTAAGTTTCTTCTGGTTATAATTTATTTAAGGATTAGAATTTATTAATAAATCCTTTTTAATTTGGAATTTAAATATTTTAAATTTGCATTAGGAGTCTCGTAAAATGAAAAGTGAAGAAAAAAAAGAAATTGACGAAGAATTAGATACAAGAGGATTGTATTGTCCTGAACCCTTATTTGAAGTTAGAAATTTATACGAAACACTTGAAGATGGTCAAAGTTTCAAAGTTATAACAGATGATCCTGCCGCTGATGAAGATTTGCATAGGTGGGCAAAAAGGACTGGTGCCGAGATCTTAGATTTTATAAAGGAGGATAATAATTTAATATTTATCTTTAAAAAACCAATAAAATAATGGAGGGAAAGAAATGAGTGAGAAAAAGTTTATATTATATGTTCAAACCAGCGACAATCCTGAAAAACAATATTCTCCATTAGTTTTAGCTCAAACGGCTAAGGCTATGGATATTGATGCAAAAGTATATTATTTAGGTACAGGATTACGAATACTAAAGCCTGGAGAAGCGGATAGAATAAAACTAGGAGAATTCCCATCTGTGAAAGAAATGCTAGACAAGACTCTTGAAGCTGGTGTCGAGATTTTGGTTTGTGAAGCTTCAAAAAGAATGTTAGGATTGGATAAAGTTGAATTAATATCAGGAACAAAAATTGTTGGAGCTGCTACTCTAAACGATTTAGTTTTAGAAGCAGATGCTACTATGTGGTTTTAATGTTTAAAAAATACAAATTAAATTATTTTCAAAAATCAAAGTGGAGGGAAAATTGATAAAATGAGTGTATATTTAGATTATCAAGCAGCTAAACCAGTTGATCCAAGGGTTCTATCTGCAATGAGACCATATTATAATAAAATTTTTGCAAATCCCGCATCTCTACATTTTGATGGAGATGATGCTACCAATGCCTTAAAAGAATCGCGTCAAAAAATTGCTGATTTCATTAATGCTCCAAGTCCAGATAGTATAATATTTACATCTAGTGCAACAGAAGCTAGTAATTTAGGACTAATTGGTGCGGCTTTAAATAGAAAAAGAAAGGGAAATCATATTATAATTTCTGAGATTGAGCATATTTCGATATTAAATCTTGGAAAATACTTAGAAAGACAAGGTTTTGATGTTTCAAGAGTTGGTGTTGATAAATCTGGTGTCATCAATATAGAAAAATTAAAACGTTTAATTAGAGAGAATACAATTCTAATTTCAATTACCTCTGCTAGTAATGAAGTAGGATCTCTCCAACCCATAGCGAAGATTAGCGAGATAGCACAAGAAAAAGGTATTTTGTTTCACACAGATGCTGTAGCAATTGAAAATGTTATTCCTATTGATGTGCAAAATGTTCCGGTAGATTTAATGACTTTTTCTTCGAACGATATTTATGGACCTCGGGGTGTTGGTGCGTTATACTTAAAAAAAGGAGTGAGAGTGAATCCTATTATTATAGGAGGTGGTCAAGAAAGAGGTATGAGATCAGGCTCCGAAAATATGCAAGGTATTGTGGGATTTGGTAAAGCAGCTGAAATTATGAAAAAAGAAATAAATCAAGAGGCAGATTTTTTAAAACGTCTTAGAGATAAGCTCATTTCGGGAATTTTATCGTCAATACCAAAATCTTATTTAAATGGTCATCCAGAAAAAAGACTTCCCAGTAATGCTCATTTTAGATTTGAATATATTGAAGGTGAATCATTAATCTTATTATTAAGAGATCAAAATATATCTGCAGCAACAGGTTCTGCTTGCAGTTCTAAAACTTTAGAGCCATCCCACACACTTATCGCAATGGGATTGCTACATGAAGAAGCTCACGGTAGTTTACTTATCTCAATGGGTCGATACACAAAAGAAACTGATGTAGAGAAGGTTATGGAGGTCTTACCTAATGTAGTCAAAAGATTAAGGGTATTATCACCGCTAACTCCTCCTAATTTATTAAAACAATATAATGAGGTGAAAGAATAATATGAAATCAACAACATATTCTGATAAGGTATTAGATCACTTTAGAAACCCAAGAAACATGGGAGAAATAGAAACTCCAGACGGTATGGGAAAAGTTGGAAATCCAGTATGCGGAGATCTTATGTGGATTTATATCAAGGTCGGCAAAAACGAAAAAGGCGAGGAAATAATAGAAGATATTAAGTTCAAAACATTTGGTTGTGGTTCTGCTGTAGCGACTTCTTCTATGATTACTGAAATGGCAAAGGGTAAAACACTTAGCGAAGCGTATAAAATAACAAGATCTGATGTGGCTGATGAACTCGAGGGATTACCTCCGATTAAAATGCATTGTTCTAATTTGGCAGCTGATGCCCTTCAAGCAGCAATTCGTAATTATAGAGATGGTGCAAACCCAGAAGTTGATGTAATTACTGCTTGTCAATTAGAAGAAAGAAATATCATAGGTTTTAATGAGTTTCTTGGTAAGGGTATTTATAAGAAAGTAGATAATCTATCAGAATTTAACGATGAAAGAGTGTTAATTGTAGATAACGGAGACAATTCCTTAAAACTCACATTAGAATTAACAAAACACACTGGAAGAGTTGTGTTAGTCACTTACAGTAAATCAACTCCTGGTAATGCAGAGATACAAGACAAATTAAAAATATCTGATGTAAAAATTTTATACAAATCTGAGCTTCTAGAAGTAAAGGGATTTGACGACGTAGAAAAGGTTATCATACACGATTTCGATGAAGATAATAATTACGAGTTATTTTTGG
>JAHLWE010000398.1 GCA_019058135.1 Promethearchaeota archaeon
CAAGTTTAATTGATAAATTACCTAAATTTTATTCAAAAAGAGAAACAATTACATCTCATGGCATAGATATAAAAAAAATAAGAGATAACCTAAAAGAACATTCTATTGTAAAAGATAATTTCTTTTCAGTTATAGACAAAGATATAAAAATATTAAAACCTAACTATTGGTTTGTATTAATCCATCCATCTAATACTGAACCAATTATTAGAATAATTTCCGAAGCGAAATCAGAAGTATTAGCTATTAAATTAGTGCGATTAATTTCTCAAATTATTAAAAAAATTTCTAAGAATTGAAATTTATTATCTCATTTAATTGCGTAATCAACCGCAAATTCCGCATGAATTCTTGTTGTATCAAATAATGGAACTTCAACATCTTCTTGCTTAATCAGTAAGGGAATTTCTGTACAACCTAAAATAACTCCTTCTGCACCCTTCTCAGCAAGATTTATTATTATCTTCTTATATTGCTCTTTCGACGTTTCTTTTATTTCTCCCAAGCATAGTTCATTAAAAATTATATCATGAATAATCTGCATCTCTTCAGAATTCGGTATAATTACTTCAATAGCATGCTTATCAATGAGTCTACCTTTATAGAAATCTTCTTCCATTGTAAATTTAGTTCCTAAAAGTCCGACTTTTTTGAAGCCCTTTCCTTTAATTTTTTCAGCTGTCGCATCAGCAATATGTAACAAGGGTATATTAATACTACTTTCGACTTCCTCAGCCATCTTATGCATTGTATTAGTACAAATAATAATCAAATTTGCACCTGCTTTTTCTATTCTTTGAGCGCAATCTATCATTATTTGTGTGAGCTCTTCCCACTTTCCTTGATGTTGCAATTTTTCAATCTCATCGAAATCAACTGAATACATAACACATTCGGCAGAATGAAGCCCTCCTAATTTTTGCTTTACGGTTTCATTAATAATTCGATAATATTCAAGAGAAGATTCCCAACTCATACCTCCAATAAGTCCTATTTTCTTCATAGTTTTAATGAAATAATTTTAATTTTTATTTATTTATTCAACGGAATATATTTAAAAAATTTAAAAAAATGGGTAAATTTAGATATCTTTACTCCATAGGTCTCTTATTACTTGATCTTTGATAAGCGGTTCAACAACAATGTCATCTTCCGCATCTGTTAAGCAACTAAAACAAGATTTCCCATTGACACGGATTAAACATCTTCTGCAGAATCCCAATCTACAGTTAATAAAAAAAGCTAAACTAGGATCTTCATTCTCTCTTATATAAACCAGACAGTCTTGAACACTCATTTTTCCACTTATTGGGACATTAAAAGTATCATAATAAGGTTTCTCATCTTTCTGTGGATCAAATCTAAAAGATTTTACTTTTATTATTTTTTTCTCTTCCATATGATCCCCTCATTTATTCTCTCTTTAAAGAGGCAGTCGCCACACCTATAGCCTCTTGATACGTCAATTTTCCTTTTGGCAAAGAAATTTTAGTTACAACAGGTTTTTCAAATTTAATATCCAATTCACCGTTTTTTTGTTTCATAACAATTGTTTTGAGCCAATTATCGTGATCAGTATATGTATAATCTCTACGATAAAATTCACCACGGCTTTCTTCACGAATTAGCGAAGATTTAGCTGATAAATATAAACATGTTAATAAATTTCGTAACTCAATAGCCTTAATCCACTCATCATTCAATTCTTTGCTTTTAGTAGAAGTAATGCAGAGATTCTTAAGATCATTATTTATTATTTCCTCCAGTTCTTCTGTTGCTTCCTTTAATAGGCTTCCTTCCTTGATTAAACCGACCTTTTTCCCAGAAATTTCATGCATTTTTTTAGTAAGTTCATTTGGTGTAATTCCCTCATCTCTCATCAATGGTTTATTTATTCTATCCAAAATCTCTCTGACTTGATTCTCATTTATCTCAGCCTGTTCTACTTTTTTAACGTATTTTGGAGAAACTTCACCTGCAATTATTCCTTGAACACCAACTTCAGTACAAGCAGAGGCAACTCTTACTGCCCCCCACAGACCGCCAGAACATTCTCCTGCTGCAAATAATCCGGGGATAGTTGTTTCTGTATTTTCATTGACCTTGATTCCTCCACCCATATAATGGGCACCATTCCCTACTTCAATATTTTCAGTTTTACACTTTTTTATCAATTCTGGTATGAGAGTTGTAAATTCATAGCGTGTATCTTTAAGTTCATTTTTAATACGGTTATTGGCGATTCTAATAATTGCATCAATAAATTTTGTCCGTAAATGTTTTAAGGAAAAAAAGATACCACCATGTGGCCCCCCACGGCCATTTTCAACCTCTAATTCCGAAGCAATTGATACTATTTCTTTAGTACTTTTTTCCAAATTTATTGGATCATATTTTTCCATAAATCGTTCACCCTTATTATTTACAAGTTGGATATATTTATCAAAAGGGTCAATACAGCTAAGGACATATAGTGCTATACTCCCTCGGTCTTTCGGGGGCCAAACCATTGTTATAGGACAGAATTGTACCATCTCCATCGAAATTAATTCTGCTCCGGCTCGGTAAGCTATTCCTATACCATCACCTGTGAGATCATATGAGCCCGTGTGAAATGAATATGCTCTATGCCACCCTCCGGTAGCTAATATGATTGCCTTGCACTTAATCAGGATGGTTTCTCCAGATTTAATGTTTAGAGCTATAGCTCCAGCAATACGTCCTTCTCTTATTAACAAATCTATAAGCATTATATCTTCCAGCATTGGGATTTTTAATTCTTTAACCTTTTTTCGAATAGCAGCGACCCAATATGTACCAGCACTTGTAATACCACGAGCCATTTCTTCCGTGTGAACTGAATCATATCCATAGATACGCATACCCCAATCCATAAGATCTTTCATAGCTTTAGGAGCATATTCAACGTATTTTTCAACCATTTTTTGATTATTTAAATATAATCCTTCTCTAACAAGATCTTCAAAGAATCTCGCAGGACTGTCGCGATCATCGCCAATAAAACCTAATTTTTTGGCAGTTTTCCCATCTACGTTAAAATCTACTCCTGCCATCTGAGAAGCTCCACATTGTCCAATTTTCCCCTTTGTTAATATTAGTACACTAGTTCCATGACTATGTGCTTTTATTGCTGCGTGACCTCCTGCTCCTTCGCTTCCAACAATCAATAAATCCGTGCTTATAACTTTATCACATAATTTTTCTACTTCTCCCATATTATGCCATCTCTTTAATTTTTTACATAAATTAGATTAATCAACTACTTTTTTTTAACAATATATCTTAGAATACATTTTTTATCTCCCTTTGTTAAAGTAGCGGGTACTTCAATGCGAAGGTTTGGATTATATCCTTTTAAAGTAGCTTTATCAATATATTCGCAATAAATTTTTCCATATTCCAATTTATCCCAATCCTTGCAACCATTACAAAAGACACAATCCCTAAGTTCAATTATAACATCTCCATCAATGATTTTTGGTCTATATTTTGCTGTGTTTTTTATATCTAAATCACTGTAAATGAAAAAGTTTTTTAAATTCTTCTCTTTTCCCACAGATTTAACGAGTTCTCCTACTCTTCTACCCCTTTCTTCTCCATACTTTTTTACCGCCTCTCCTATCGCATCTCTACCTTTATCTCCAAATTGATTGATTATTTCCTCTGCAATAGTGCAGAATAATTGGGAAAACATAGCAAAGAAGTGAGTCTTATATTTATTCCCTACTTCTTGTTGTCCCTTAAGAACTTCCATAATATCTTCATTAGTAAATCCTTCTGATTCGTCTAATATCGTTAATCACTTCCTAAATTTTGATTTTTTTTTATTTTAATTTTTTTTTATTACTATTATTTTTGGGATTATCAATAATAAATATTAAAGTTGCTTTTCTTATTGTAAATAAAAATATTTACACTTCTTTATTAATAAAGTAGGTATAATTATATTCACTTGAGTCTTTATGGTAGATTTAGAAGTTCAGAGAAAGAGTCTTCCTCATAATCCGGGAGTGTATTTATTTAAAGATAAAAATGGAAATATACTCTATGTAGGGAAAGCTATCGATTTAAATAAGAGAGTCTCCCAATATTTTCAAAAATCGACTTATAAAGATCCCTATTTTGGAGAAAAAATTAAAGAATTAGTCAGTCACATTGCGGATATTGACTATATAATAACTGAGAACGAAAAGGAAGCATTTATCTTAGAGAATATTCAAATTAAGAAACATCTTCCAAAATATAATGTTAGATTTCGTGATGATACAACTTATCCTTTTTTAATGATAACTTATTCCGAAAAATGTCCTAGAATTAGAGTTATTAGAGGTCCACACAAATATAATCAAAAAAATTTGTTTATCGGGCCATATACAGATAAAAAAGAATTAAGACGTATTCTGAGATTTATACGTAAAACAATCCCATTTTGTACTTGTAAGAGAAAAGTTAAGGAAAATCAAAAAAAGGCTTGTATGTATTATCAAATAAAATTATGTCCCGGTCCATGTATTGGTAAAATTACACCTGAAGATTATTTACAAAACATAAAACAAGTGGAATTGTTTCTTAAAGGAGAAACCGAAAAATTAACAAAGATTCTTAAAAATAAAATGGAAAAAGCAGTAGAAGAGCAAAATTTTGAATCTGCTGCAATATGGCGTGATAGATTAGGTGATTTAACTCGTGTGACGATTAAGCATACAATAATTTCTGGAAATAAAAAAAATCAAGATATTATTAGTTATTATAAGGATGAAGAATATTCGGCTGTTTTGATTTTATTAATAAGAGAAGGAAAGCTATCGGGAAAAATTCCATTTATATACGATTTGAAAGGTAAGCTTATAGAAAAGAATGGAATTATACCCGCCTTTATGAAACAGTATTATCTTCATCCAGCAACAAAAGTTCCTAATGAAATAATTGTAAATGAAATACACAAGGATGTTGAGGTATTAAAAGATTTATTAAGCAAAAAAATAAAGAAAAAAATTAAAGTTAAAACTCCAAGTGATCATTTCGAGGAAGGGTTTTTAAAAATTGCAAATAAAAATGCAAAAGTAATTGTTGAGCAAGAAAAAATAAAACAAGAACTAGAATTGGAGAGCTCTAATCAAATAAATCAAGCTCTTAATGAGCTGAAAGAGGTTTTAAATCTCCATAATATCCCTCATATTATTGAAGGATTTGATATTTCCAATATTCAAGGTACTGATCCAACAGGATCTTTAGTGTCTTTTCTTGATGGAAAACCCAATAAAAAATGGTATCGACATTACAAAATAAGGTCTAAGTCTACACCTGACGATGTAGGCATGATGAAAGAAGTAGTGTATCGTCGCTATAACTCTTTAATTGAAAAAAATCTAGAACTTCCTGATTTAATCCTAATAGATGGAGGTAAAGGTCAATTAAATGCATCCCTATCTGTTTTAAATGATTTAGGAATAGGAAATACACCAATATTAGGATTAGCAAAGAAATTTGAAGAAATATATCTCCCTAATAAAAAAGAACCAATCAGATTATCGGATGATTCGGCAGCTCTCAAACTTTTACAACGAGTTAGAGATGAAGCCCACCGATTTGGGGTGAAATTACATAGAAAATTAAGAGCCAAAAGAGTTTCAAAATCAATTTTAGATGATATTCCCGGAATTGGTCCTGCTAAAAGAACAAAATTATTAGAAACTTTTGGAAGCGTAGATGGAGTAAAAAAGGCAAAATTAAATGAAATTGAAGGTGTTGTAGGGGAAAAATTAGCTAAAATGATTCAAGATTTTTTATTAAATAAATAATTAAATTTTTCTGTAATATTTAATTTAAGAATAGGTATAATAATGCCAAAATCTGTAAAAATTTGTCCTAAATGCCGTTCAGCCAAAGTTCATCTTTTAACAAACGTATCTGGTTGGTTAGCTCCTCAAAAATTTATATGTATGGAATGCGGACATTCTGGTCCTTTTTTTATTGATGTAGATCTTGAGGATTTAAAAAAAGAGTAGTAAATATTTAGTTTTTTGATCTAATATATTAATCGTCAAAATCAATTTTCAATTATATTTTTTTCTTACTTTAATGTCAAATGGGTGTGTGGAAATCGGTGGTAAACTCTTTTTTTTAGTTGAAAATTTAAGTTCTATTTATAATTTTTTAATAAAAGAAGTTGTGAATAATTACCCAAGAGAATTTACACCTTTTATTGTTCCTAAAAGATTTCATTATATAAAATAAATTATTTTTTAATAGGTCTCTTAATACAGATTTCCCCAAGTTCTTCTATACCTACTTCTTTTCCCGTTTTCCAAAAAAAATTGGGAAAGGTCAAATAGGTTAATTTCCTTTAAAATAAAAAAGAATCAACACACCCATTATCTTTAAGGGTTCAAATATTTGTTAATTTTGGAAAAATTTAGGCAGAAATCAAGGAAAAGGCTCTTAGTGCTACGGCAGATTTTCTTTTATCTCAATATTGAATTTTGGAGTTATATTCATAAAATAAGATAATTGGAGTAAAATTTCACTTGGACGATGATACTCATTTTAAGGAAATCGATCGTATATTGATGTCCAAGTCGAATAAACAGTTTAAAAAGATTGCTGTAAAGATACTTATGAAGCATTATAAGGAGAGAACAGACGAGCTCTTCTAAGTGGGTAATCAACATGCTTACTCCTTTATTTAAGATTTTCAAGGGAAAATATTCACCAATTGTGCGTATTGTATGCATTTATTGTGGAACACGAACATTTACCTTTCACAAATCTATCTGGATGACCCTTGTATAGATATCTGATGAAAAATGGTAAAAAAAAAGAGAAAGAGTATGAAATTCTTGAAAACAAGCGTAATTTAGTTTAAACCGTTTTCAGCGCATATGAGTAATTTGAAAATTTTTTGCATGATCTAAAAAAAAATGATATACGAATTTTAAGTTAAAATTTTTTCAATTATGAAAGGATTATTTTCTTCTTTTGAATAATTGCTAATGAAATTATTATTCCCATTACTAGAAAAATCAAATAATAATTCCCGAAAGGAATTACCACATCTTTATCAGTCATAGTAATTGTATCAGTAACAAAATTATCATTATCGTCCGTAAAATTGACTATATAGATATATTCGCCTACTATTAGACCATTCGGAACATTGTACGTAATTGCCGTGCCGTTTAACCATGCATTTGGACCTGCTACTATACCAAGTCCTTCAAGTTCAATCGTGTAAGTGTTTGGGTTTGGATCCGTTGCTGTCCACGAAATATTTACCCCTGTGTAGTCGGAATCAATGGTAAAATCGTTCGAGGCATTTATTATTATTGGATCTACGACATCAACTCTCTTTGGGACTTGAATGATCGCTAAGCCGGAATCATAATCCGCCACATAAGCGTAATTTCCGATTACGTAAACGCCACGCGCGGTTCCTTTTGTGTCTACGTACAGGAGCGTTCCAGGGTTGGTCGGGTTGGAAATGTCAATAACTGCCAAACCCGAAACATCAGCCGCTACATAAGCGCATTCTCCGCTTACGTAAACATCATTTACAGTTCCATCCGTATCCTCGTACACGGGCGTTCCAGGGTTGGTCGTGTCTCTAATAATAATCTGCGAGACGACGAAACAGAAATCTGGCTCATAGGCGTACTGAGCGGTTAA
>JAHLWE010000399.1 GCA_019058135.1 Promethearchaeota archaeon
GCAAATTTCTTTAATTGTTCTAAATTAGCGTCTAGTAATATTAAGTTAGCTTTACCCCTCTTTCCAAAAAGTTGATCTGGTTTTGCAACTAATTTATCTGTTTTTAACCATGAATTTTCTGCTACAAATCTATCAAAATTAGCTAATTTCTCAGAAGTAATTACTGCTAATTTTCCATGATAATTAAATTCTGGAAAATAATTAGGTAATTGACTCGCAACAAGTTTTTTTGCATCATATTCATATATATTTTTTTGTGCCATATCCAATTAACTCGCATACTTTTTTTTTATAAATGGCAGTTTTCCTCCTGCCTTTAATACTACTATTTCCATCTCACTAAGAGAATGGGTAAGAGATATTTCTAAATTCTTTGTTATATTTTTCATGATGATCTTTTTACTATCTAGGGTTTTTAACTCAATATCAAGGAGATCACCTTGATCAATCTTATTATAATCTTCCTTTTTTACAAAAGTAAGAGGTGCGATCCCGAAATTAACAAGGTTAGCTAGATGAATACGAGCAAATGATTTTGTTAACACAGCTTTGAGTCCTAGGTATTTCGGGGCGATGGCCGCATGTTCTCTACTTGAGCCTTGTCCATAATTATCACCTCCGATAATAAAGCCCCCTTCTTTTTGTAAGGATCTATCATGAAATGTGGGATCTATAATATTGAAAACATATTTACTTATTTCAGGAATATTACTTGGTAATGGGAGTATTTTTGCACCTGCTGGCATAATATGATCGGTAGTTATGTCATCCTCTACTTTTAATAGAACTTCTCCTGTTAGTTTATCTTGTAAAGGTTCAAATGCAGGTAGAGGTTTGATATTAGGTCCTCGGATGATTTCAATTGAATTACCATCCTCTAAAGGCGATATAATCATATTATCGTTAATAATAAATTTATCTGGCATTTCTATTTTGGGATACTCACCAAACTTTCTCGGATCTGTTATTTTTCCAAATATACTCGATACTGCAGCAGTTTCAGGACTGACTAAATATGCATTAGCACTTTTTGTTCCTGATCTTCCAAGGAAATTTCTATTAAAGGTTCTTAGAGATACAGCATCAGTAGAAGGTGCTTGTCCCATTCCTATACAAGGACCACATGTATTTTCAAGCATCCTTGCTCCTGCTTTTACTAAATAGGACATTTCGCCAGAGTTAACGAGATGATCTACAACTTGTCTAGATCCAGGTGAAATCGTTAGGCTAACATGTTTATCGATTGTCCTTCCCTTTAATATATTAGCAACAATTTTTAGATCTCTTAATGAGGAATTCGTACAACTCCCTATACAAACTTGATCAATAGACTTCCCCTCAACCTCTCTTACTAACTTTACATTTCCTGGACTATGCGGTAAAGCAATAAGTGGTTCAAGCTTATTCAAATTTATTTCAATAACTTCATCATAAACAGCATCATCGTCGGGTTCTAAAGGAGTCCATTGATCTCCTCTCTCTTGGGCATCTAAGAATTTTTTCGTCGTATCATCAGAAGGGAATATTGAAGTTGTCGCTCCTGTTTCAGTTCCCATATTTGTAATCGTTCCTCTTTCAGGAACAGTTAAAGTTTGTATTCCCGATCCTGTAT
Source organism: Promethearchaeota archaeon (assembly GCA_019058135.1). GTDB lineage: Archaea > Asgardarchaeota > Lokiarchaeia > Sigyniarchaeales > SOKP01 > 6H3-1. The sequence continues at coordinate 1,613 of JAHLWE010000399.1, forward strand.
ATTCTAAGACTTTATTTACAGCCCCTTTAACACCAATTCTACGTAAAACTTCCAAAATAATATCTTTTGCTGATACAAAATCAGGGAGTTTCCCCGTAAGATGCACATTTACGACCTTTGGCATCTTAAGGTAAAAGGGTTCTCCAGCCATTGCAGCAGCAACATCAAGACCACCTGCGCCAATTGCTATCATACCCACACCTCCACCAGTTGGTGTATGACTATCACTTCCTAATAAGGTTTTTCCAGGAACAGCAAAACGTTCGAGATGAAGCTGATGACATATACCATTTCCTGGACGAGAAAAGTAGATACCATATTTTGCTGCAATACTTTGTAGATATCTGTGATCATCTGCATTTCTAAAGTCTGTTTGTAGAGTGTTGTGATCCACATAACTAACAGATAATTCAGTTCGAACGTGAGGTACTCCCATAGCTTCGAATTGCAAATAAGCCATGGTACCAGTAGCATCTTGAGTTAGAGTTTGGTCAATCCTTATACTAATATTACTACCTTTTTCTAATTTACCGTTAATAAGATGTTTTTTTAAAATTTTTTCGGTTAAAGTGCTTCCCATCACTATCAACCAAATATTTTAATTTTTATTTTAAATTTATTTTTTACTTGCGCTAAGAAATTGAATTATTATCATTTCTGAACTAAACAAATAACAATATGATTAGACCAACAATCTTAATAAATTTTTCTTTTAGTATTTAGGAAGTGTCGCCCATCATTTTCCCGTTACTAATAAATTTTTAATCCATTTAATTTTGAGTTATTTTAATTTAATTCGGAAAAAAAAAGAATTTATGTAAAAATGTCAAAGAACTCTTGAGAACTTATTCCTAGGTCATCCCAAATATTCTTTGTAAGAATAATTTTAGCAGCAGAAATTTTTATTTCTTGAAAACCAAATTTTTCAAAAAATTTCATTCCTTTTTTATTATTTTTAAAGAGTTCTACAAATATTAAAGCAATATTATTTTTTTTTTGAATATTTACAAATTCATTTAGTAAATTATAACCTATTCTTTTACCTCTAAATGCTGGATTAACATATACAAAATGAATTTGCATAGCTGGTAAAATATCTTTGATAGATTTAATTACATTATTTTTTTCACTTACTAAAACTCCTGCAACATTATTTTCATAAGAGTTGATCAGAATAAAAAAGTCATTATTTTCAAATTTTTTTTTAAAATTCTTTACTAGGTCAATACATTCTTTGGCACAAAGTTCTATAAAAAAATAGTCACTTGGTTCCGCTACTTTGATTTTTTTTTGTTTTAAGTTATTATACATCGTTATCTTCAGTAATTTAATTTTTTCCACAATTTTTCGATAAGTTCTTTCTTAATACTTCCATTATTACGATCATTATTAGTACACACAACTGAACGTACACCAATAATATCTGGCCTAATTTTTTATTTCGATTTTCAATTTTTTGGATAATTTTTTATAATTCATTTGCAATTCTCATAATATTTGCAACACGTTCTGTAGTAACAAAACCTGTTTTTCGGTTATTATTGCTACATGCAGCACCTCTAAATCCTGTAACGTCTGCACCTAATTTATTAATAATAAATAGATCTTTAGGACTAAGAGATCCCGCAAGTGCTGCTAATAAGTCTAAATTATGAGCATTGTCAATAAAATCTTTTAATTCCTTAAATTTTAAAAAATCAAATAATTTTCTACCATCTTTCATATGTGTATCTAACATTGCTACTTCTGCCCCAGCAGATTTTACTATATTGGGGATTTTCATTGGATCAATTCCACCAAACAGTCTTGAATCCGCATAACCCGCACCCACAACTATAACATTTGGATTATGATCTTTCACAGCTTTTACTACTTCTGTCATCAATTTTATTCCTTCTTCCTCCTTAGTCACACCGTAAAGTCCTACTTTTATATAATCTGCACCTGACAACGCAGCTCCGAATGCCGCCAATGCCGCAGTTCCTGGTAAATTAGGCATATCTCCAATTGCTGCGCTTATCAAATTACTGGATGCCAATTTTTTAACTTGGCTTATAAATGAAGGAGCTACCGCACCTAATGATCCTTCCATAGGATTTTTTAAATCTATAATATCTGCTTTTCCTTCTAATA
>JAHLWE010000400.1 GCA_019058135.1 Promethearchaeota archaeon
CATATAGTGGATAATCCTTTTTGCATTGAATATTTCAAGTAGTAACAAAAAAACAAAAAATACAAAGAGTATGACACAGGTAATAAAGAAAAACAATCAAGTTGATGTAGGTTAAGAAAAATTTTGTCTATTAAATAACAAGTTGATCTTTAGGTTGTTCCTGAAAAATTACCAAAATTAAGAAAGAAAAAGTCAGTTATTTTTTCTTTTTCTCTTTCCTTTTCTTTTTTCCTTCCTTCTCTTCTTCTTTCTTCTCTTCTTCGGTCATTTTTTTCCACCACCTAAAATTTATTGCTATAAAATTAACAAAAAGAAAAAAGACACTTATTTATAAAAATCTTACTAATGTTAGTCAGTATTATTATTGTTTTCTTTGGAAAATATCCATTTCCTTAAATTAAGAATTACTATTTCCTCAATTTGATAAATCCGAAAAAAACTCAAAAAATTAATCTTCAGGAATAGATTGAAATTTCAAAAATGAGAAAGAGCCACAAAAAATAATTAAAGAAGATAGAAAAAAATGTAATAGAATGTTTGTTAATGAAATAAAACAATTTTATAGCAAATCTATTAATTTCATATCAATTGAACATTTAGGGACCATTCTATGATATTAAAAACATTAGTAGAGAGTCGAAAATTATATGACAAATAACGATAATTAAAAAAGATTATTTGAATAATCTAAAGCATAAATTTAATTTCATTAAGTGAAACTTCAATGAAATTTATCGCTATTTCTTCTAACGAATCATTTAAATCTTGATTAAATATCTCGAAAATAGTTTTTAATTTTTTATATTTTATATCAGGAATTTCAACTTCAAGTTTAATTTTTTATCATCCCTTGTTTATTTATTAATATTAAATTTAACAACAAAAAGAAAATAAGATATCTCAAATTTAAAAATTTTGTAAATTATTGGAGGTAATGAGCCATAGAAAGGTTTTAAAGGAAATCATACAGTTTGGCAAAAGAGAATTCATTGAAAAAAAACCTATTACATTAGAAATACGTAGAGTAATAAATAAAACAGTTCTTACTGCAGGAGTTCTGCCATCCCTGATGATAAAACAAATAAAGGGAGCAAAATACCTCGTGATTGCTGATTACAAAGAATTCTTTCGAATTTATTCTTTTACTCCGACTGGGGTATTGTTAGATGGAGAAAATCTTGAAAAAACGAAAAAATTGCTAAAAACATTGAAAAAAGGGACGGTAAAAGAATATTTTTTACCCAAAGAACTACCAAAACTGACCATCGGAAATATTTCCACCTATTATCAAAAACAGTTCAATAAAGCACAACATCACTTAAACATTCAGTTTGGATTAAACATTAAATATCCTCTCTCGATTGTTGCAAAAAAGGGCTTGAAAGAGGTTAATGAAAGAGAATTATGCGTTCAGAGAAATAAAACATTATTAAAAATTGACGTAAAATATTGGAAAACACCTATATTTGAAGTAATTATCAATAGAGAGTTAATCTATGATTTTCTTGAGAGAATGGGGATCTTTCCAAAAAATAAAGATTTAATGTATGATTTTTGTTATTTCCTTACTACAATGTTATTAAGAGGCGAAAAAGCAGAATATATATTCAAATTATGGGAAGCTCTATCACCAGAATGGAATATAAACAATTATGAACTCAACCTTATGGAAAATAAGGAACAGATTTTAAAATTAATAAATGAAACATATACGGAAAATGAGTTAAAAATATTCATAGGAAATGTATTTTCCGCGTTAGACATATTAAATAAATATAAGATTTTAATTAATTCTGAAGAATTCCTGTCGCTCTTTAAATATTTTTATTACGAACTTCAGAAATTAAACACTAAAATTCTCTTTGAAAAAGCCAAATTGAAAGAAATTATAGTAATTCTTCGAGATTTATTCTTTTCTGCATTATACCAGAAATATTTCTACCCCCAAGATTTTGAAAATCTGTTAAAAATTAAGGAAAATGCTAATCAATTTAAGACCTTCTTAAAATTAACTCATTTAACTATTATCTTTTCCGTTTTAGGCGAAGATTATAATTTTATTAGAGACCTTAAATCTAAACATCCTGTTCTTAAGGAAGAAAATTCACTGGAAATGTTATTCGGACTTCCTGAGTATAAATTATCAAGCACAATTGGATATTTTATGAATAAAACAGATGTATATAACAATATTTCCAACTTTAAAAAATTATTATAAGATATGTTCAAATCCTATATATTCAACTATATTGTATTGAAATAAAGTATGATTCTAAAATCTTCCGTATAGAAATTTTTAATCACTCCGTACAGTCCTTAAAAATGCCATGCTTAATTTTGTAATGAAACTAAAGAATAGGATGGAATTAAAGATAATTAATAATCCCAACCACGAAGGTTTGGTTAAAAAACTGGAGTGATAGTGTGAATTGAGCGGTAAGATGGCAGGAAAAGTGAATTTCTTTATTCAACTGGGAATGAAAGAACCTTTTATTGAAAATAATATACTAAATTATAAGAAAAAGTTAGACGTTACAATAATTTTAGAGAAATAAAAGGAATTATTCTTGGTATATTGTCACCTACATTTAGATTAATAAAAAAAAATAAGTTTTAAATATATTCTCCAGAACTAAAGTATTTTCTGCTAATTCAATCATTTTTGTGGAAAAATCTCGATATATTAATAATGAATTAATTATCTTTTCAATCGGATATTTTGATTTGAGAAAAAATTTATAAGATAAATAATTTCCTTAACTTTAGAGGGATTAACCAACAATGCACTTTTGATTTTACCCTTAATATCATTATAAAGCTCCCCCTCGTATATATATGAATTTTCAATTTTTTCTTCTAAATATATCTATACCAGAGATTGATGTAAAAAGATATTTTTAATCGATTTATTTATTAACTATCACACTTTAAATGAAGAAAAACATAACATTTTATTATAACTATTACTAAAATGGTCTTCTGATGAAAAATTGTTAATTATTAAAATAAAAGAGAATCATCAAATAATTGATAAATCCAACTATTAAAGAAATAAATGAAAATAAAATTTATATATTTGAATCTTTAATCAGCATCTCTTCAGATATATGTTATAATAATATATACCGCTAATTTCAAAATAAGATCAAAACTAAATAAAATTTGACTATACTGAACATAAATCTATTAGATAATAAATGTATTGCTCTTAAAAAATTAAAAGAAGGTCTCCTCTATGGGATGATTTCAGTTCATAATTAATTTATTAAGGCAGCCATGGAAGCAACAATTTTAAAAATGGAAGGATTAATGGAAATATGGGAGATAATACAATAAAAATAACACTTTTAATTTTCCTTGGAAAATCATAACTCCATGTTCCATAACCTTCAATTTTTTCAATATTTCTCTCAATTCTCTCAAGATCTTTCAGTAAATCCTTCCGAGATTTCCAATCACCGATGTCAGAGAGAATATTAGGATTGATCATTGATGCATAGTAAATATAATCAAGACGAGAAACAAAAATAAAAAATAAATCAATAAGATTTTTTTTAAATTTCTTCAACAATCCATGAATATATATCTGAGGAAGAATAAATATCCCTAGACTTAACCAAATTAAAATAAAAGATAAAATTCCTAATAGAGAAAACCATTGACTAAGAGAACCTTGATCCAATTGAAACCCATTAATTAACCAAACTGCAACTCCAGAAAATATAAAAAAAATAATTAACATTGTTGATATATTAAATAAAAATTCCCCAATTATGCTATTTCCTCTTTGAAATTCGTAAAAAGTACGTCCATATGGTTCAACTTCTATTTCTGATTCTGAAATTTTAGTTTTATTTTCTAACGCTTCAATAAACTTGTCAATTATTAATGAAAGCATTTTATCAAATTCACTGATACTAAGAACTTCAGGATCAGCACCTAAACTTCCAAGATGAAATAAACCAAATATTATAGCCACAAAAAATGTTATTATCAAAAATACTACTAATCCAATTCCAATATATTTAATAAATTCTATAAATATTGTCCAATCTGGTATTGGTGCTAAGAGAGTTTCGTGATATAAATTAATATTAAATAGTGAATAAATATCAAATATTAATATTACAAAAAATCCTAAAAATCCAAATATGAACCACCATGCACTATATGCCTTTTCATGAAATCTATATGAAAATCTAAGAAACTCTAACTCATCTACAAATAATAATTGTATTGATTCTTTATTTTTTCCATATGGTTTTAATAAATCATCAATTATTACCATAGTATATCCAATTAATCTTGTAAAAAAAGCAACAACTATAATGAATGGTATATTTAACAAAAATTCATTCCAAAACACTTCCCAAAATAATTCTGGATATCCAAATAAATAATAAAATAGTGGATAACAAATAATTGGCATTAAAAAAAAGAGAAATGCTATATATAAAGTAGGATTCCATTTCCATCCTATTCCTGTTTTCCTAAAAGGACTCCAATCTGAACGATAAGCTATATCAGGTCGAAATGCAGTATAATAGGTTGGAAACTTGTTCTTTTGAGGGAATAAACAAGCTTTACCTCTATAGCCTACACCATAAGGTTTAGTTTCATCCATTAACTTAACATACTCTCCCATACTCATTCCTTTCGGAAGTGGCATATGCACACATCTTTACTAATTAATATATCTTGTTTTTTGAATTTTATAATAAATTTTTTATGTTTAACCATTAATTTTTATTCTTAATATATTTTATTGACTAAATTCAGAATTATTAACTCAATATAAAGTTTATAAAATTCAATTTGCTGAAATATTGGATTAATATTTCGTGGCAGAAGTTTATTTATATGTTTAAATCAAAATTTATTAAAATATATTATTAAGTAAAAAATATAAGTAAGAATTGTAGTCAGATGATGTTTCTTTTCCCTTTTCGAAAAGCTATTTATCACTTTATCTTCTATAAATTCCGTCTAATAGAACATTTGCGTAAAAAGGGGCGTTAATATAAATATAGCCAATGACGATCACTATTCCATAAATTATTAACTTTGATATTCTTTTCCATCCTAAATAAAATTTGACTATACTGAACATAAATCCTCCATAGACACAACTTATACATATAAAGTGGTCTTTTTACATGTTTTTCCCCCACATACATCCTTTCCTTTGCCGCAAGATTCGCATATTCTTCTTGGCATTTTTTCGCCTACATTTGAATTAATAGAAAAAAAAATAAGTTTTAGATATATATGTTTTATTTATCGATTATGTCAAGCGCATCCACAGAAAAACACCCCTTTACCTATAGCAAGCATGTAAGATGAAGATCCAAAATTGAAAATAAATACACGGATTTTTCCAAGCTCGCCTTCACCAGTATAGACTTCCAGAAATCTACACTCGCAGTGTTTGATATCATCCCAAGTGACTATTTGGTCATCAATCTCCATTTTTATTATATCTTCGGAAACGGACATGTTGGCAACACTGCTGAATAATTGCCCATTTATTCGCAAAATTCCAAAACCTTCGAATTCCTTCTCTAGGATGACAATGGTTGTTTTAATCGCTTCTATGTTACCCAAGTTGTCAACGCTATAATAATCAATTGTGTAATTACCGAGTGGACCCGTAAGGTTAAAAGCACCAAGATACTCCAACCAGGGACCACCGTTAAGTCGGTAGAATGTTTTAGCCACATCAGAAAATTCATCACTCGCGATGAGAATAAAAAAAGCGGGAAAAATATTCGAATTATGGGAAAATGTATCAGCCGCATGGGAAATAAATAATTATGAACTCAATCTCATGGAAAATAAGGGACATGTTTTAAAATTAATAAATGAAACATATACGGAAAATGAGTTAAAAATATTCATAGGAAATGTATTTTCCACAATAAATATATTAAATAAATATAAGATTTTAATCAATTCTGAAGAATTCCTGTCACTCTTTAAATATTTTTACCACGAATTTCAGAAATTAAATACTATAATTCTCTTTGAAAAAGTATTGGCTAAAAAATTTATTATAATTCTTCGAGATCTGTTCTTTTCTATCTTTTATCAAAAATATTTCCTTCCCAAAACTCTAGAGAATTTATCTGAGATTAAGAATGAACCGAACCATTATAGAAATTTCTTAAAACAGACTCATTTAATTATTATTTTTTCCATTTTAGGTGGTGAATATAATTATGTTAGAGACCTTAAATCTAAGTCTCCTGTTCTAAATGAAATTGAGTCCCTAAGAATGCTATTTCTTCTTCCAGAATATAAATTATCAAGCACAATTAACTATTTTAGTAATAAAACAGACGTAGATAACAATATCTTAAACTTTCAAAAACTATTACAAGATACGTTTAAATCTTACATATTCAACTATTGCCTTGAGATAAAATATGATTCAAATTTCTTCTGTGATAGC
>JAHLWE010000003.1 GCA_019058135.1 Promethearchaeota archaeon
ACCTTAATTATTATGAAACTGCTGGTGGAATAGAAGATCTCTTTAGACATAACGCTTTTTTTATTGGAGCAAGCCTTAGAAAAGCAATTCAAGAGGGATTAGCAGATTATACTCCAATGCTTTTATCTGAAATTCCTCGTCTTTTTAAGCAAGGACGTATGCATTTAGATACTGCCCTTATTCAAATTAGTCCTCCAGATAAATATGGATTCTGTAGTTTTGGGATTAATGTCGATATTGTAAAACCAATTACGGAAGAAGCTAATTTTGCTGTAGCCGAAATCAATCCCAATATGCCGAGAACATTGGGTAATTCATTTATTCATATGGATGAAATTGATGCATTTATTTTATCTGATCATGATATAATTGAATTTAATTATGAACCTCCAAATGAGGTTGCGAATAAGATTGGTAAATTTGTAGCTTCATTAATTGAAAATGAGTCAACTCTACAAATGGGTATTGGTCAGATTCCTAATGCATTTACGAGATATTTAGATGATAAAAAAGATCTTGGAGTTCATAGTGAGGTTTTCTCAGATGGTGTGGTTGATTTAGTTGAAAAAGGTATTGTTACTTGTAAAAAGAAAACAATTCATAAAGATAAAATTATTGTTTCTTTTGTAATGGGTTCACGCAGACTTTATGACTTTGTTGATGATAACCCAAGTGTTGAATTTTACCCATCTGATTATGTTAATGATCCGTTCATAATTGCCCAAAATAGGAAGCAAGTTGCAATAAATGCAGCACTCACTGTTGATTTAACAGGGCAAGTTAATGCCGATTCTCTCGGACATAATTTTTATAGTGGCATAGGAGGGCAAGTAGATTTTATTAGAGGAGCGGGAAGATGTAAAGAAGGAAAACCAATTATAGTCTTGCCTTCAACAGCTATTTTATCAGATGGAAAAGTAGTTTCAAGAATAGTTCCTTATTTAGCACCAGGGACCGGAGTTGTTATTACACGTGGAGATGTTCATTACGTTATAACTGAATGGGGAATAGCATATTTATATGGAAAAAGTATAAGAGAAAGAGTTCTTCAGATGATTAATATAGCGCATCCGGATTTTCGGGAAGAATTATTAGAACATGCTAAAAATTGGCATTATGTGTATTCAGATCAAAAATTGCCCATTTCTGTTGATGGGAGAATTAGTCTATATCCTGAAAAGTATGAGACTCGATTAATCTTATCAAATAACGTTTCATTAGAAATTCGGCCTATAAAGCCAACTGATGAAAGAATGTTACAAGACCTTTACTATTCCTTAGATAAACAAGATCGATATTATCGTTTCTTTTCGCCTATTGTAGATTTTCGACATAAAAAAATTCAACCATATGTCAATATTGACTATTCAACGGATATGATCATAGTTGCAATATTTGAAAATAATGGAAATGCAAAAATCGTAGGAATAGGTGGGTTTTTCAAAACGCATATGCCCTCAAATAGTGAATTAGCTTTTACTGTGCGTAAAGAATGGCGGAGATTGGGCATTTCAAAATTTTTATTACATTATTTAGCAACTATTGCACGTGAATTGCGATATAATTCATTTTCTGGGTCAATACTCTTGCAGAATAAACCAATGCTTCATATAATTCACAATTCAGGATATCCATTGATTGGAACGCAAATTGAAGGAGGAATTACAACCTTCACAATACATATCACAAAAAAACAAAAGTAGAGAATACATCTTATTTACTTATTATTTTAATTATAGTATCAATCTCCGAAAAAAACATCACCTTAATTTCGTCCGACAAATCCGAATTACCTAATGCCTCTCTTAACTTATATAATTTGAAAACAGAATCTGAAAACAGAACTACCAAATTCCTTATGTGAAATTTATTTAATTTTAATTTTGAATTAGTTAAAATTTCAATTAAAATGCTTTCTTCTTTTATAAGCATCTTCAAAATTTTTGAAGTATTCTCTTTTATAACAGGATTTTGATTATCTAATAGAGATATAAGTATGTAAGCATATTTAATTGAATGATATTTTTCATTTGCGGCTAAGATTTCTAAAGCTTTTAACCTCAAATCAGCGTAATCATCATTTAAAGAGTTGTACAATAATCGAAGCGATTTCTCAGCTAAATTTTGATTGGTTCCAATTTTTCCTAACGATTCAACAATTTCTTTTCTTACCCATTGATCAGATTTAAAATAAAAATTAATTAAAAAATTGATTATATCTGGTGGAATTTCACACTTTTTTCCGATTTCTCCTATTGCATAAACAAGATTTAATATGATTTTTGCAATTAAACCTTGTGATTTTGTTTTTATTAAAGACAAAAGTGTTTTTAAATCGTTAGAACTTGGATTTTTAGCAAAATTAAGAATATAATTATTTAGTTTATCTATAAATTCATCATTAAGATCATTGAAATTTGTATTATATTTTAAAAGTTGAATTATTTCATCAATTTCTTTCATATCAGATCAGATTATTAATTAAAATTTTTAACAGAAAGTAAGATATTAAATAAGAGAAGCGAATAATTATATTCTTAGTTTACTTTTAAACCTTCAGTCAATATAATAATAAATTTATTGAAAATATTTAATGAGATTTAAAAATAATGGTTAAATTGAATTTAAAAATTGCTAAAAAAATTATTGCAACATTTATTGTGATTTTTATTACATTAGTGCCGTTTATTAATATATTTCCGTTTAATTACGTTAAAAATGATTTAAATAACAACCATATTAAAACCCAAATGGATGATTCAGGGATCGAGCCAATACTGTGGAAATTAGGTAAAGGATTACCTGGTACTGGTGCTACAATGCAACCCAGATTAGTTAATTTTACCGATAGTGGAGGAAAATACATAGTTGTTGGAACAAATGGGGGCATTGCTACAATCACATTAGATGGTTTTATTAATATAAGTTATAAAACATTTGGACCTGTTATTGATTTTGATATAATTAAAGACATCTCGGGTGATTCTGCTTATGATCTTGTTCTTATCTCTTATGATCAAGAATATCCAAATTTAATTGCAATAACTTCAAACAATGGCTCAGAAATATGGAAATTTAAACCAACAATAGAAGGAATTGACCCAACAACATATGCTACACATGATTTTATTACTCATGTTTGGGATATTAAAGTAATAAATGATATTAATGATGATTCTATACCAGATATCGCTATAACCTCATGGTTTAGGCTGATTGTTGTAAGCGGAAAAGATGGTAACGAATTGTGGATAAATAGCAATGATTTTGTTAATGACATTTGGAAATTAGAAGTATTAGAAGATATAAATGGAAATGGTTTTGATACCATTATTGCAGGTTCAGAGGAGGGAAAACTGGGAGCGTTTGATTCAAAAGATGGAACAATTCTATGGAGTCATCCTATAGATGATACAAGCATACCAACTATAACAATGTTTGGTAGTGGCATAGAAGAAGTACCAAATTCCATTGATGATATTAAAATTATAAGTGATGTAGATCATGACGGCACAGATGATGTCTTAATTGCCACTGATGATGGGTATTTAAGAATAATTTCTGGATTATTAGGTCTTGAGCTTGATAACGCTATGTGTTTTAATATAACAGATATTATAGTGCCAATATGGTCTAGTGGATTATCAACCTCTCCTTATACATCAGTGAAGAGAATATTTATGAAATCTGGAGTGAAAATATACGAGATTCCAGATATTAATAATGATAACATAGATGATTTTATATCAATTGCTTGCGACCTTGATTATACAACCCCCCTTGAATATTTAATTTACGGCAAGATATTTAACATTAACTCAGAATCTGGATTAGAAAAAATTAATATTACTACTAGTTTCAATTGGTCAATCCAAGAATTTTATATGAGTTCCTATCCAGAAATAATTATACAAGAATCAGATATTCAATTATATTATTATTCATATATATTTGGTTACCCAATTACTGCGGTTATAGAGCGATATAGTATTAACGATAAAGAATCACAAAATTCGACAACTATTTATGAAGATAATGATGAATATGATTTTAGTTTTTATGAAACCTATATTCCAGAAAAAGAGGAAGGACATTATCTATTAAATATCGGAGATGTAAATTCAGATGGAGTGGATGATTTATTTGCGATTAGTGCTAATGGGCGTTATTTATGCATTGATTGCGAAAATAACAATACAATATGGGTAAAAACTAGTAGTAAAGCTTTAGAAACTGAATTAATAAAAATTGAAGATTTAAATAATGATGGTTTAGAAGATTTTTTAATCAAAAATATCGGTAGTTTTGAACCAAGTTGGATTAGTTCTGATGGTCTGGAGGAAACAACGGAAACTCAAATTATTAATGAATTATATACAATAGACGCGAAAACAGGAAATATAATTTGGTCCTTTAATATTCCTTCTCCTCAATATTATGAAGGATTGAGGGATCTCTTAAATATAGGAGATATAAATGATGATGATATTGATGATTATGCCGCATGGATTATACCCTCCGAAATTCCATCTGAAATTTCTAGTATTATAGAAACCCTTTCAGGCGAAAATGAAAATACGCTTCCTTCAGGTTCTACCTCAGAAAATATCTATAGAGCCTTATTGCATGAGTATACAAGAATTTTAGCTATTAATGGTTCAAATGGCGTAATATTATGGGATACTTCTTTATTGGGTTTCCCATATAAATTCTATCGACACTATGAATATAATGGAAACTATACAGATCCAATTGAAGTGAATAGAGGTGAATTTCAAATCATTAATAGAATAAGTAATAAAATTCCTAGTAGTTGGATTCCGGGGAGTGATATTTCATGGGAAAATGAATGGGATATTACAACATTATTACATGTAGATGATATACAAATCGAATGTGGTGAATCTTCAGGGAGTAAAATGGATTTATGGGATGAACAAGGAGGAAATTATAGTATTAAAGCTAAACCTGATGGAAGTTTATATAAAGTCTTACTTAATCTAACAATACCTGTAGATTTTAGC
>JAHLWE010000401.1 GCA_019058135.1 Promethearchaeota archaeon
CAGCATTAGGGATTAATTTTCTTATGGATTTAAATATACCCTATGATGAACTTGGAAAAATTGCCCATATTGCAGAAGTAGAGAATAAAACAGGATTAGGTACTGTAGCAGGTCTATGGCATGGAGGACTTAGTATAATTTTAAAGCCTGGATATCCATTTATTGTAGAAAAAATTCCCTATCCCCAAAACTTAAAGATAATCTCTGGTACATTTGGTGAAATACAGACAAAATCAATTTTATCAGATCCCTTATTAAGCTTAAAAATAAAAGCTGCCGGAAAAAAAGCCATGAAAAGGATATTAAAAAATCCCGATATTTTTATTTTTTTGGACGAATCTATTAATTTTGTAAAACAAACAAATCTCTTAAACCATCTAAACCTTTCAGAATGTCAGGATTTAATGAATTCTCTCAATAAGCTGACAAATGTGAAAGCAAGTATGAATCAATTAGGAAAATCAATATTTGCATTATGTGACTCTAAAAGAGTTAATGATGTTGTTGAAATATATGAATCCTACAAACCACAAGTTAAAATTTTTGATTTAGAAATATGTCCTAGCGGACCGATAATTTTAAATCAGTAATTACTATAATTTGACTTAAAAATTATATTTTTAAAAATCTATTATATATCTTAATATTCCTACAACTCCACCAAAAGTTTGTAAAACCATCTCCCCATCTTCTGTGTTTGTAGATATAATTTCAATATTTGTTCCCGAAGCCTCGGCCAATTCGCCTAATTCTTCTATTAATGATTCTTCTTTAGTGATATTAAACAAACTAGATTGGCATTTTGGACATGATGTATTTTGAATTTCTTCCCTTACTTTTGCTAACTCTTCTAATTTCACAGTTCTTGTTACTGAATATTTACATGCCTTGCATTCAATCTTTACAGCAATAAGATCTAAATCCTCTGAAAATATTAAAAATTCTAACGCTCCATAATTTAAAGCTTTTCTAATTTCCTCTTCACCATAAACTGCTTTACCTGTTTCTCTTGCTAATTCCCCTAAAAATTTTTGAACAATTTCTTTTTCGCGTATATATTTTACATTTTTAATATCATCTTTTATTTTTAAAACTAAAGGTCTTATTCCTTCCTTACCACCATAGCCGAGATCTACGGTATTTATGATTTTTTCTCTTAGTCGATAATCTAAACTCCCATCCTTTACAAATTCATTTTTTGTAAAACCTGGACCACCTATAAAGATCCCTTTTAATTCATCTACATTTAAAAAAACTTCGTTGCAATAATTAGCAACACGTCTAATAAATCTTATTTTTCCTTCTTCTATAAGCCGAGAGAATCTTACCGATGATTGACCTCCAGCTCTATGTTTACTATGCGTTCCAGAGGTAAAATCCTTTAGTATCTTCACATAACTTCCTTTCAAATATCCAACGGCTGCCTCCCCTCTATCAATAACAATCAAACCATATACATCATGTTCCTCTAACATATATTCTAATGGTTCTAAAAAAAATTCACTAGCACAATAATACTTGAAGATTGTAACTTTTTCAGGAGGTTCTAATATATAAATTTCATTTTTTTCTGTACCTGGAGCATTTCCTTGTGGTATTGCTCCAGAAAATATAATTAATCCATTTTCAGGAACTTCTTTAAAATTTTTTAACTGCCCTTGCAAACTTGCAATGCTATCTAAAACATTCTTTCGAGTTAATTTTGATTTGATATTTTGACTTTCAGCAACCTCATTTTTAAGATAATTAGTAACATCAGAAAGTTTTTTATCATGAGGAATATACAAACTTATTAATTCGGTATGAAATCCTTTCTTTTTACGCAAAAAATCTAATAATTTTTTTGTCTTAAATTTTTTTAAGTCTTGACTCTTTTTTGATCTTTCTGACATTTAATTCTCTTACCTAAAAAAATCTGTAATAAAATTAATATTTTTTTATATTTTTTTATATTTAAGATGAACCAACCGAATGAAAATATTGATCTCATCCCAGACTCACATCCGCGTGCAAAATCTCTTAGAGAAAGACACAAATTAATAATAGGAATGAAAAACTTAGTAGTTGCAGAAGCGGGATTAATTGCTCATGGTAGAGGTGAAGCTTTTGATTACATTCTTGGAGAAAAAACAAATCCACCGGCGATAAAAGCAATGAATGCTGCTGTAGCTATGTTAATGCTTGCTAAACATCCAATAATAAGTGTAAATGGAAATACAGCTGCCTTGATTTCTAAAGAATTAGTTAAATTATCCAAAATACTCAATTCTAAATTAGAAATAAATTTATTTTATAGAAAAGAAGGACGAGTTGAAGCGATTAAAAATATGTTAGTAAAGGCAGGTGCAGAAGAAATTTTAGGAATAAACGAAATAGAAATGGTTGAGATTGAAGAATTGACCTGTAATCGTAGAAGAGTTGCCCCTAATGGAATAAAAATAGCAGATGTGGTATTTGTTCCCTTGGAAGATGGTGATAGAACAGAAGCATTGAAGAAATTAGGAAAAAAAGTGATTGCAGTTGATCTTAATCCATTAAGTCGAACATCCATTAATGCTGATATTACCATTGTAGATAACATAATCCGAGTAGTACCTAAAATGATTGAGATCGCCACGAAATTAAAGGAATATACTAAAAAAAGATTAAATGAAATAATATTGAAATTCAATAATAAAAAAAATATTTGCACTATGTTAAATTTAATAAAAGAATATATAGAAACACAAAAAGAAGTCTCTTTTAGATAATAGAATTATTGCCTAATATTATGTAAATAAAAAAAAAATAATTATTTAAATTAAAAAAAAATTTTATATCTAGCAAATCTTTAAATATATTAAGAATATGGTTATTGATAATAAATTTTATTTACACACATTATATCACGATAAAGAAGATAACTTCTTTAAAGTAGTTCCATGTCAAATAAATGATATACATGAAGTAGAAAAAATAAATAAGGAGACATTACCTGAAAACTATCCTTATTTCTTCTATAAAAGTATATTAGACTCATTTTCTGATTCCTTTTTAGTAGCTAAGTTAAAAGGAGAAACAAATAAAATCATTGGATATATTATGTGGCGTATCGAAAAGGGAATTTCTAATTTTGGGCTTAAGGTTGTAAGTAAAGGACATTTAGTTTCTATAGCAGTTAACAAAAAATTTCAAGGAAGAGGAGTCGGAACGATATTATTAGCAAAAAGTTTACTTCAAGTAAAAAAATTTGATGTTCAAGAATTTGTTCTAGAAGTGAGATTATCTAACTTTAAAGCCATAAATCTTTATCAGAGTAAATTACATTTTGAAAAACAAAAAATATTAAAAAATTATTACAAAGATGGGGAAAATGCATATTTTATGGCTCTTCAAGCAGATTTAATTGAAGAATAAATTAATAGTTAGTTATTAGCTTTTTCTAATCCATGAATCAAATATGATAAAACTTCATTAATACTAACATCTACACCTAATTGCTTTCCATAAGATACTATTTTTTCATTAATAAAAGAGATTTCAGTTTTATTCTTACCACTTAAAATATCCTGAAGCATAGAATTTTTATTCATTGATGTTTTTTTAGCAACCTCTAACATAATTTTAACATAATTTTTTGCCTTAAGCTCAATCCCCTTTTTCTTAGCGACTTTCACTGCTTCTATAACGGCTCGTTTCATAATATCCCTTAACCCTTTAATTTCAAGCAATTCTCCATTTCTTAAACCAGTTAAAGCTCCAAATGAATTAATACCAACATTGATAAAAATTTTTTCCCAACAGACACTTTCTATATTATCAACAATTTCTGTTTCTAAATTAGCTAAATTTAGAATTGTTTTCAAGGTTTCAAGATTTTTTTTGTCTTCTTTATTTATTTTAACCGTTTCTTTTTCTGAATTCTCTGTTTTTATGAAGCCAATTTTGGTAATACCTTTCCCCGTACGAATTATATAACCATCTCTTTCCATTAATGCACCATTACTTGTGACTGCCCTCAAAATTTTAAAATGTGAGATTTTTTTTTTAACTATTTCGACGTTTCCTATCCCATTTTGAAGTATTATAAAATATTTGGAATTTTTTATAAGCTCACAATATTCATCTAATGCAGATTCAAGATCATAAGTTTTAGTTGTTAAAAAGAGATACTGAAATGGAAATTTATCATTAATATTTGGACGATTTGGATATTTTGGTTCAGTAAAAACATTTAGGTTTAATAGGTTCTCTTTTTTACCGTTTTGTTCAAGTATTAAACCATTATCTCTAATTGCTTTTTTATGTCTTTCTCGAGTATATAAAGTTACATTTATTGTGATATTATTATATTTTACTTTGGAAATATTCCCTCCAAAAAGACATCCAATTGCTCCAGCTCCAATAATTCCAATATTAATAACATTTGTCATAAAAAATAGTCTTACCAACTTTAATAATTTATTTTTTAAAAAATTTGTTTAAGTCTGTTTGACTTTTAGGAATAGCTCCAGATTTTTTTTTAATTTTAGTCAGCTTAATACTCCCAGGAGGATTTCTGGGATTAATTTTCAGCTCTTTCATAAGAACTAATGAGTTTTTAGCTGCATATCCTGAAAAATGGTTATTAAAATAAATACCAATTTTTTTAACTTTTCCATCTAATTTCTTAATTTCTTTAGCCCATTTTTCTATCTCTGCATTCGAAAAATTATAATTAAACCATGATTTGGCCCCATATCCATGAAATCTAATATAAGATAAATTTGGATTCGTTATGTCCATTCTAGGAGGTAAAAGTGGTTCTATCACTCCACAATATGTTATTTGATTTTCTTTTAAAAATGAAAAAATTTCATCATCCATCCAAGATGTATGTCTAAATTCGATTACTCGTTCATATTTTTCTGAACGATCCCAATACTCAATAAAATCTTTTAAATCTTTAAAATTATCATTTTTATTAAATGAAGGAGGCAATTGTAATAAAAGCGCTAAAAGTTTATTTGATTCAATTATAGGTTCCATAACGTCTAAAAATTTTTTTAATATAGATGAACATTTATCTAAATTTAACTTAAATTGATGAGTGATGTCTTGGGGTATTTTTGCAGAAAAAATAAAATCTTTGGGTGTATTTTCAACCCATTTCTTGATTGTTTTTTGAAGGGGAATTTGATAAAACGTAGTATTAATTTCAGTTGTAAAATAAACTTCAGAATAATATAATAAATACTCATTTGGTTCTATTACACGAGGATAAAAAACCCCTTTCCATTCTGGGTAACCCCATCCTGAAGTTCCAACATATATTTTGTCCATAATCATTAAAACCTAATAACTATTTATTTTATTTTTAATAATATTAAAAACATAAAATTTATAATTTCAAAGATCTTTTAATATTATGTTGGTATTAAATTTATAAGTTATTGGG
Source organism: Promethearchaeota archaeon (assembly GCA_019058135.1). Taxonomy (GTDB): domain Archaea; phylum Asgardarchaeota; class Lokiarchaeia; order Sigyniarchaeales; family SOKP01; genus 6H3-1. The sequence goes on from JAHLWE010000401.1 coordinate 5,417, forward strand.
AGCAAATTATTTCATCCTCGCCCCAAAACAGGATGCAATATCCTAATAACTAGCACAAACATTATGGAAGAAAATCAAAAATTTTGGGGCATTTGATTTTTCGGGAAATGATGTTTAAGCTAGGCACAAGAAATTTAAAATTTTTATAATTACATAATAATTAACTTGGAAACACAATCCAGAATATTAAGAATTTCAATAATTTCAAATTTCATTACCTTTAAGCTTTCCATGTATCTCTTGATCTTGTGCTCATAGGAATATATTCTTCCAAACAGGAAAACGTCTTAGGTATTAAAATATCTAAAAAATTAAAACAAACAAACTAATCCTAAATATAAGCACTCTAAATCTTCCTCTGAGTAGTATCCAATACGCCTACACTATTTGGTGGATATCTCGGCTTGGAAACCGATGAAGAGCGTGACAAGCTGCGATAAGCTCAGGGTAGTCGCAGGTAGACTCTGATCCTGAGATTCTCGAATGGGACATCCTTTCATGGCCTAATAATCCATGAAAACTCCGTTAGGGGTGGGGAACCCACCGAAGTAAAACATTTTAGTAGGTGGAGGAAAAGAAAACAATAGTGATTCCGTAAGTAACGGCGAGCGAAAGCGGAAATGATCAAACCGAATCCCCAAGGGAAACGTTGGGGAGATGTGGAGTACGGGTCCAGCACGACCTCGGTAATGAAGGTGAATACTTCTGGAATGAAGAGCTATAGAGCGTGATAGCCGTGTAACTGTAAATTACAAGGTTGATACTGGATACCCAGAGTAGTGCGGGATGGTTTTCTCGTATGAATATGCCAGACACAAACTGGCAAATCTAAATATTCTCCAAGACCGATAGCGAATTAGTAGCGTGAGCAAACGATGAAAAGTAACCCGGAAGGGTAGTGAAAAGTGCTTGAAACCAAATAGTTTGTTAAGGATGCGGCTCGAAAGGATAGATTCTAGTCGAAGATACGCTGGTAACAGTACATTCGAGACTAGAGGACCAGAGTTGCATCATCCGTCTGGAAACATGGGCCAGGGAGTTTATAGTAGAAGCGAGCTTAAGGAGATAACCTCTGTAGGCATAGGGAAACCGATATTTTTGCAAATGTATTATCACATTAGATTTATATAAAAATCTTCGGATATTTTGTATTATCTTCTAAGGGATGCATCCAGAAAAATGGTCTGAAAGGGCCTAAAGTTTCTGCTGTAAAACCCGAAGCCAGTCGATCTATTCTTGGCCAAGATGAAGTCACTCGAAAGGGTGATGGAGGTCTGCAGGATAACTGACGTGCAATTCGTATTCATGAGCTGAGAATAGGAGCAAAAGGCTAATCTAGACTGGGTTTAGCTGGTTCTCCCCGAAGCTGGTCTCAGCCAGGTCTCAGTCGAGGTAGCCGGTGAGGTAGAGCACTAATTGGAAAGTAAGGGGAAGAGATTCCTCCCTTTTCTCTTAAACTCCGAATTTGCCGGCGCTGTAGACACTGGGAAACGGGTTGGTGGCCGTAAGGGTCATCGCCGAGAAGGGAACAACCTAGACCTGGGTTAAGGCCCCAAAATGCAGGTTAAGTGTTAAACTAAAGGGCGTTATTTTTCGAAGACAGCAAAAAGATGGATATAGAAGCAGTCAATCTTTAACGAGTGCGTAACAGCTCATTTGCCGAGAAAAATAGCCCCGAAAATGGACGGGGCTTAAATCTGCTGCCGAGACCCAGGGGCACGAATAGAAGAATTCGTGATCCGGTAGGGGAGCGTCCGGTTCGGGCGGAAGCTGGGGGGTGACTTCCAGTGGACCGTTCCGGAGTGCAGATCCTGGCGATAGTAATAGCATAGATGGGTTAGAATCCCATCCGCCGAAAGGGCAA